>NZ_JBYCZS010000004.1:0-234573 GCF_057586355.1 Caulobacter sp. SRI_008 | reverse complement strand
GGCCACCGCCGCCGTCCCGCTCGGCGCCAGCTACCGCCGCCCCGCCTCGCCCCGCCGCACCGCGTCCGGGACCCGGAGAGACCAGTGACCCCGCGTTCCAGTTTCGGAGTATCGCCCGTGAAGCGTCCGCTTCTCGCCCTGTCGATCGCCTGCGGCCTCGTCGCTTCCGTCGCGGCCCAGGCCCAGCCGGTCGCCCCGGCCATCGTCCAGCCGCCGGCCGCCAAGCCGGCCGACCCGCACATCCGCACCCTGCCCTACGACGCCGACCGGGTGCATCACCTGACCGGGTTCATGGGCTTCCAGACCATGATCGAGTTCGGCCCCGACGAGCGCATCGAGAACGTCTCGATCGGCGACGCCCTGGGCTGGCAGGTGACGCCCAACAAGCGCGCCACCCTGCTGTTCCTCAAGCCCGTCGACCGCGCCCCGGCCACCAACATGACCGTGGTCACCGACCGCCGCCGCTATGTCTTCGAACTGTCGATCGCCCCCGCCGGCGCGCCCACGAGCGACGCGGCCTATGTGGTGCGGTTCCAGTATCCGAGCGTCGCCGCGCCGGTCCGCCCCGCCGCCCCGACCGCCCGCAACACCGCCTACGCCATCGAAGGCGCCCCCGCCGTGGCCCCCTCGCGCGTGTTCGACGACGGCCGCGCCACCTATTTCGCCTGGCCTGAGCAGGCCGAGCTGCCGGCGATCTTCGTCATCGGCTCGGACGGGGTCGAGGGCCTGGCCAACGCTCTCGTGAAGGACGGCTATCTGGTCGTCGACCGCCTGGCGCCGCGCTTCGTGCTGCGCAGCGACAAGGCCAGCGCCACGGTGATCAACACCGCCTGGCGCCGCGACCTGACGACGGGGAGCGCCCGATGACCCACGACATCGATCCGCGCCTGACGCCCGAGGTCCAGGACGATCTGGCGAGCGCCGACGCCAAGGCCCGGCCCGTGGTCGGCCGTAGCGGCGGCGTCTCCAACCTCGCCATCATGGCCGGCTTCGGCGTGTTCGGCGTGGCCGTGTTCGTCTGGCTGTCGAGCCATCGCGCCGACGCCGGCCAGCCCGCCGCCTCGCCGCCGGCCGCCGCCGCGCCGCTGGTCCAGGTCGCCAAGGTCGAGGCCCCGCCGGCCGCGATCCCCGGTCCGCAGTTCACCGTCGACAACAGCGCGCCGACGCCCGCCCCCGAGCCGGCGCGCGGCGAGTTCATGCCGCCGACCGCGCCGGCGCCGCTGCTGATCCCGGCGACGGCCGACGAGGCCGCCCGTCGCCGCGCCCCGACCCTGGTGGTCGACCTGGGCGACCGCTCGGCCCCGCGCCCGTCCGGCGACAAGGGCGAGGCCGCCGCGCCCGCCGCCGGCGCGGGCGAAGGCTTCGGCGACAAGGTCAGTCTCGACGAGGCGACCCCGGCCAAGGCCACGGCGATGCAGAACCTCGACGCCGTCGTGCCCCAGGGCGCGGTGATCCCGGCGGTCATGGAGACGGCGATCAATTCCGACCTGCCGGGCCTGGCCCGCGCCATGGTCACCCGCGACGTGAAAAGCTTCGACGGCTCGGCCGTGCTGATCCCGCGCGGCAGCCGGGTTATCGGCCAGTACAAGTCGGGCGTGGCCCAGGGCGCCTCGCGCGTCTTCGTGATCTGGACGCGGGTGATCCGTCCCGACGGCGTGTCGATCCAGATCGGCTCGCCGGCCGCCGACCCGCTGGGCCGCGGCGGGCTGGAGGGCAAGGTCGATCGCCACTTCTTCACGCGGTTCGGCGGCTCGATCCTGACCTCGGTGCTGAGCGCCGGCGTCGCCGCCGTCAGCAACACCCGGGCCAATTCGCAGATCTACATCGGCTCGGTGTCGGAGGCCGCCAACCTGGCCAACAGCGCCAAGACCACCCAGACCTCGCCCACCATCAAGACGCCGCAGGGCGCCCCGGTGACCATCTTCGTCGCCCGCGACCTCGACTTCTCCAGCGTGCGGGGCGCCGCGCGATGACCCATCACGCCCCGATGGGGGTCTATCTGGAGGCCTACCTCGCGCCGCTGGCGCCGTGGCTGGCCGATCCGGAGGTGACCGACCTCTATGTCAACGGTCCCGGCGAGCTGTGGGTCGAGCGGCTGGGCGGCGCGGTCGCCAAGGTCGCGGCCCCCGAGCTGGACGAGACCAACCTCTGGCGCCTGGCGCGCCAGGTGGCCGCCCTGGTCCATCAGGGCGTCAGTCGCGAGCACCCCCTGCTGTCGGCTGTGCTGCCCGACGGCGCGCGGGTGCAGGTGGTAGCCCCGCCCGCGACGCGCGGCGGGATCGTCATGGCCATCCGCAAGCACGTGGTCTCGGACCTGTCGCTCGACGACTACGCCGCGGCCGGCGCCTTCGACTGTGCGACCGCGCCCCTGGCCAGGCCCGACGCGGCCCTGCGCGCCCTGCTCGACGCCGGCGACGTGCGCGGCTTCCTGTCGGCGGCCGTGCGCGCGGGCAAGAACATCGTGGTCAGCGGCGGCACCTCGACCGGCAAGACCACCTTCCTCAACGCCCTGCTGAAGGAAGTGCCGCGCGACCAGCGCCTCGTCCTGATCGAGGACGCGCCCGAGATCCGCCTCGTCCACGCCAACGCCGTCGGCCTGGTGGCCGCCAAGGGCGACCAGGGCCAGGCGCGGGTCGGGACCGAGGACCTCTTGCAAGCCTCGCTGCGCCTGCGGCCCGACCGCATCATCCTGGGCGAGCTGCGCGGCGCGGAGGCCTTCAGCTTCCTGCGCGCCGTCTCCAGCGGCCACCCCGGCTCGATGACCACGGTCCACGCCGACGATCCGCGCGGGGCCATCGAACAGCTGGCGCTGATGGCCCTGCAGGCCGGCGCCAACCTGCGACGCCAGGACGTGATCGACCATGTCGAGCGCGTCGTCGACGTCTTCGTCCAGCTCCATCGCCAGGACGGTGTCCGCGCCGTCCGGGAGATCGTCTTCATCGACCGATAGCGGCCGCTTCCATCCACTTCATCACCAGCTTCAACGCGCCCGTCCTGCGGGCGTGATCGGGAACCTCTGTGCAATGCGTATGAAACTTCTGGCGTCTACGGCGGGGGCCGGCCTCGCCCTCGTGCTCTCGGCCTGCGGCGGCGGCGGTGGAGGCGGCGGCTCGTCGTCGACGCCCCAGAACAGCGGCGGCGTCACGCCGACCACCCCGCCCGCGCCCTTGGTGATCTCGGCGGCCGAGGCCGCGCGCCTGGCCAAGCAGGCCACCTTCGGCCCGACGCCCGCCCTGATCGACCAGATCGTGGCGGCCAAGAGCGCCTCGGCCTGGATCGACCAGCAGTTCGCCCTGAGCGGCAGCAGCTACGCCGACATCGCCGCCAAGCCGGTGGCGACCAACTACTGCGCCAATTCGGGCCTGACCGGGACCGACCTCAGCAACTGCAACCGCGACAACTACGGCGCCCTGCCGATGTCGATGCGGTTCTATTCCAACGCCATGGGCAAGGACGACCAGCTGCGCCAGCGCGTGGCCTTCGCCCTGTCGCAGATCGTCGTGGCCTCGGACCTGGAGGTGCACACCACCGCGGGCCTGGCGACCTTCAACCAGATCCTGCTGAGCAACGCGTTCGGCAACTACAAGGACATCCTGCGCGAGGTCACCCTGAACCCGTTCATGGGCAACTTCCTCGACATGGTCGACAGCAACAAGTCGGCCCCCAACGAGAACTACGCCCGCGAGCTGATGCAGCTGTTCTCGGTCGGCACGGTGCTGCTGAACGCCGACGGCACCACCAAGACCGGCGCCGACGGGGCGGTGATCGCCACCTACAGCAACGCCGAGGTCAAGGAAGTGGCCCGCGCCCTGACGGGCTGGACCTACGCCCGCCTCGACGGCGCGGCGATCAGCGACGGCACGAAGCTCGACTACTCCAAGCCGATGATCATCAACACGGCCCGGTTCGACACCAAGGCCAAGACGTTCCTGGGCGCCACCATCGCGGCCGACGCCACGCCCCAGGCCAATGTCGACACGGTGGTCGACACCGTCTTCAACCACCCCAACACCGCCCCATTCATCAGCAAGCGGCTGATCCAGCAGCTGGTGCTGGCCAACCCGTCGCCGGCCTATGTCGGACGCGTGGCCGCGGTCTTCGCCGACAACGGCGCGGGCGTGCGCGGCGACATGAAGGCGGTGATCAAGGCGATCCTGACCGACACCGAGGCGCGCGGCTCGGCCGCCACGCCCGGCAAGGTCAAGGAGCCGGTGCTGTTCCTGACCGGCCTGGCGCGCGGCATGGGCCTGAAGTCGGACGGCTACGCCTTCTATTACCGCGACAACGCTCTCGGCCAGATGCCCTTCCGCGCCACCTCGGTGTTCAACTTCTACCCCTACGACTTCCCCCTGCCCCTGGGCGCGGGCGAGGCCAGCCCGGTCAGCAAGCTGATGACCACCTCGACCATGATCGCCCGCCACAACCTGGCCTGGGACTGGACCATGGCCGGCGAGGCCACGCGCACCGAGTTCAAGGTCCAGTCGACCATCCCCGGCTCGACCGCCGTCGAACTGCCGTGGACCGAGTGGGAGGCCCTGGCCGCCGACGAGGCCAAGATGCTCGACCGCATCGACCTCGTCTTCCTGAACGGCACCATGACCTCGGCCCAGCGCGGCG
This sequence comes from Caulobacter sp. SRI_008, assembly GCF_057586355.1. Lineage (NCBI taxonomy): Bacteria > Pseudomonadati > Pseudomonadota > Alphaproteobacteria > Caulobacterales > Caulobacteraceae > Caulobacter > Caulobacter sp. SRI_008. The sequence continues at coordinate 229,956 of NZ_JBYCZS010000004.1, read as the reverse complement.
CGCTGTCGTCGGCCATGGCCGCCGTCAAGAACACCGACCCCGCCGTCCAGGCGCGCAAGCGGGCGCAGGTCGCCCTCTACATCGTCGCCTCGTCCCCGCAATTCCAAGTCGACCGCTGAGCCATGACCCTTTCCCGACGTGACTTCGGCCGGCTGCTGGCCGGCGCCTCCGCCACCGCCGCCCTGACCCAGATCGGCATCTCGGCCGCCATCGCCGACACCTCCAGCTATCGCGCGATGGTCGGGGTGTTCCTGTTCGGCGGCAACGACGCCTGGAACATGGTCGTGCCCAACGACGACCGTTACGCCGCCTACGCCAGCCAGCGCGGCGCGATCGCCCTGAAGCAGGACAGCCTCGTCCCGCTGACCGGCACGGCCTTCGGCCTGAACGCCGCCATGGCTCCGCTGAAGACCGCCTGGGACGAGGGCGCGCTGAGCGTCGTGCTCAACACCGGCACCCTGTTCCAGCCGCTGACCAAGAGCCTCTACCAGACCCGCCCGGACCTGCGGCCGCTGAACCTGATGTCCCACGAGGACCAGCAGAACCAGTGGCAGGGCATGCGCACGCGCGAGAAGAATCTCGACGGCTACATGGGCCGCATCCTCGACCGCGCCGATGCGGCCGAGCTGCCGCCGCTGGTCTCGATCGCCGGCTCGCAGCTGGCCCTGCTGGGCAGCCGCAAGTCGCCGCTGATCCTGCCCTCGAGCGGCGGCATCACCCGCACCGGCTACAACGCCGCCAGCACCGACGCGGCCGTCGTGGCCCGCCAGGCGGCGCTGAACACCTTCTCGGACGCCTCGGCGTTCGGCGCGGTGACCGACCTGACCGGCCGGGGCATGTCGTCGGCCTACGCCCAGGCGGCGACGGCCAACACCATCATCAGCTCGACCACCTCGGTGGTGGACCAGTACTTCAAGAACCCGACCACCGGCGCGGCCCTGACCAGCGACATCTCCCGCCAGCTGCTGCGGGCGGCGCGGATGATCGAGGCCCGCAACACCCTGGGCCACGCCAAGCAGACCTTCTTCGTCAGTCAGGGCGGCTACGACACCCACACCAACGAGGTCGCCATTCACGCCTCGCTCTACGCCGATCTCGCCATGGCCCTGGCCGGCTTCTACAACGCCATGAAGGCGCTGGGCCTGGCCAACAACGTCACCGCCTTCACGATGTCGGACTTCGGGCGGGTCTTCAAAGCCAACGCCAGCGGCGGCACCGACCACGCCTGGGGCTCCAACCACCTGGTGCTCGGCGCGGGCCTGGCCTCGCGCAAGGTGCACGGCGCCTATCCGGACACCACCTTCAGCGGACCTGACGACGCCTATAACGACGGCCGCTGGATCCCGACCATCGCGGTCGAGGAATATGTCGGGGCCATCGCCCAGTGGTACGGCGTGTCGGCGACCGACCTGCCCTATGTCTTCCCCAACTGGGCGACCTGGAACGGCGGCGGGCGCGGTCCCGTGCCCCTGTTCGGTTAGAGCTCGGCTAGAGCACGAAACGACGACGCCCCGGGGCCTTGCGGCTCCGGGGCGTTTCTCTTTCAGTCCTGGCCTAAGGCTTAGAACTGGATGTTGGCGCCGAAGAAGACGGTCCGGCCGCTCTTGGTGTGGTTCCACAGGCGGTGGGCGCCCGGCTGGGTCACGTTCACGCCGGTGGTGCTGTTGTAGACGTAGAAGCTGTTGTACTGCGCCTCGCGCTCGTCGGTCAGGTTGACCCCGTCCAGCGTCAGGCGGATGCGCGGGCTGACCTGGTAGAAGGCCGCCGCGTCGACATAGGTGGTGGCCTCGAAGCCGCCGCTGTCGATCGTGTAGTCCGAGCGGTAGTTCGACGACACCCGCGCGCCCCACTTCGTGGTCTCGTAGTAGAGCGTGATGTTGGTGTTGACGTCCGACAGGCCGTAGATCTGGCCCTTGAACTCCTTGCCGTTGATCTTGTTGGTGGTCTCGGAGTCGATCAGCGTCAGGTTGGCGACCATGCCCAGGTTCTTGAGCGGGCCGGGCAGGAAGAAGAAGTCGCTCTGGGCGCTCAGCTCCAGGCCGCTCAGCGTGGCCGAGGCGTTGTTGACCGAGCGGGTGTAGATCACCGGGGTCGAGGCGGTGACGCCCGTGACCAGGCCTTCGGCCAGGCCCGTGTCGGAATAGAGGGCGTTGGACGTCGTGCTGCTGACCAGGTTGTCGATCTTCTTGTGGAAGACGCCGGCGGTCAGCATGCCGATGCTGCCGAAGTACCACTCGGCCGACAGGTCGAACTCGTCCGAGGTGTAGGGGTCGAGGTTGGGGTTGCCGCTCGACACCGTGACGGTCGAGCCGTCGACGCTGATCGAACCGTTCATGGCGTAGGCGGCCAGGGACGGACGGTTGATGTTCTGGGCCGCGGCGGCGCGGATCTGGAACTGGTCGGTGACCTCCAGCACGGCGTTGAAGGCCGGCAGGACGCCCGAATAGCTCTTCTTGACGGTGGTCGGGGTGTTGACGCCGCGCACGGCCATGACGCCGGTCGAGGTCAGCTCGGTGTCGTAGGCGCGGGCGCCGACGTTGCCGCGCAGCGGCATGCCAGCCAGCTCGGTCTTCCAGTCCAGCTGCAGGTAGCCGGCGTTGGTGTCTTCCTGCACCGCGTAGATCGACTTGGGCGCGCCCAGGGTGCGGGTGATGTTGTAGGCCGCCAGGGCCTTGTTCCAGTCGACGATCAGCCAGGACTGGTCGTCGTGCTCGCGGAAGATCTTGTAGTAGCTGTTGACGTGGTCATCGAGCGTGCCCTTTTCCCAGGCCGTCTTGTTCACGTCGTCGTTGGTCTGGGTGTAGCCCGAGTTCTCGAAGCCGCGGAACGACACGCCGCCCTTCAGGGTGAACACGTCGTCGAACTGGTAGGAGCCGTTGAACTCGGCGTTCTTCAGCTTCGTCGTCTGGTAGGTGGCCGAGAAGTCGATCTCGTGGGCGCGGTAGTTGTTGGGATCGGTGGTGTCCCAGCCGTAGATGTTCTTGGCCGTCTTGCCGCGGTAGTCGGTGATCAGGTCGCCGAAGGCCTCGGTGTAGAACTTGTCCGAGATCGGGATGTCGTAGTCCGAGGTCTCCTGGCCGATGTGGCCGTCGAACTTCAGCTTGTCGGAGACCTCCCACTCGCCGGTCAGGACCAGCTGCTTGAAGGTGTTCTCGGTCTCCTGGCGACGGGTCTCGGTGGCGAACACCGTGTTGGCGACGTCGGCGTAGATGATCGTGTTGTACTGGTCGTACTGGATCGAGCGCAGCACCGGAGCGGCGGTCGTCACGCCCGAGTGCGGGGTGGCCGCGCCCAGGATGGTCGAGCCGACGCTGGCGCGGGTAGCCAGGTGGTTCTCGCTGCGGTCGTTGGAGAACTTGCCGTACAGGCCGTCGAGCGTGAGGGTCACGGTCTCGACCGGGCGCCATTGCAGCGCCGTCGTCACGCCCAGGCGCTCGTTGTCGGCGCCCCAGACCGACAGGCGGTTGCCGCGCTGGAAGATCAGCTCGCCGTTGGTGGCCTTCAGGGCGTCGGCGGCGCTGAGGTTGACGACGTTGGCGGCGTTGGCCTTCTGCTGGCCCGCGCCGTAGGTGTTGTAGCCCTGCTCCTCGACCTGGCGCTTGGAGTAGGCCACCGAGACCAGCACGCCGAACTTGTCGTCGAAGTTCTGGCTGAACATGCCCGCGACGCGCGGCTGGAAGTCTTCGGTGGCGCTGTTGGTGCCGCCCTGCAGCGACAGCGCCATCTTGCGGCCGTCATAGGCGAACGGCTTGGCGGTGTAGAGGCCGACGGTGCCGGCCATGCCGCCTTCGTCCTGCTCGGCCGAGAACGACTTGCGCACGTCGATCTTCGAGAACAGCTCCGAGGCGAAGATGTTGAAGTCGAACGCCCGGTCGCGCGAGGTCTGGCCGCGGCTGTCCATCGGCGAGTCGACGTTGCCCAGCACTTCCATGCCGTTCAGCTGCACGCGGGTGTAGTCGGGGCCCAGGCCGCGCAAGGACACGCGGCGGCCTTCGCCGGCTTCGCGGTTGATGGCCACGCCCGGCAGGCGCTGCAGCGACTCGGCGAGGTTGAGGTCGGGGAACTTGGCCATGTCCTCGGCGACGATGACGTCGGCGACGATGCTGCTGTCGCGCTTCATCTGGCGGGCCACGCCCAGCGACTTGCGGAAGCCCTGCACGACGATGGCGTCGACTTCGCTGGCGTCGTCGGCCGGCGCGGTGGCGATCGGCGCGTCGGCCGCGGCGGCGTGGGCCTGGGCCGTCAGCATGGCGAAGGCCAGGACGGCCGACGCGGCGCCGAGCGACAGCGTCTTCTTGGTGGTTGACATGAGACCCCCTGCAACTGGATCGCCGGAAGCCTCCAGAGAGCGGGCAACGGCGCGATGGCGGGGCGGTTAGGGCGAAATTGTGACGGTGTGTTACGAGTTCGATAACGAGCGTATGAAGCGAGCGTTTGGCGGCCGACTATCCACGATTTTATTGCGTATCGGTCGCAGATCGGAGCGGCGACACTGACGTCGAACCGTCATGCGGCGCCGCTAGAGAGGCCGCTTGTTCTGGTGGAGTGCGGCCCATGTTCGGCTTGGTGGCGGTGATGGCGATGGCGGCGGCGGCGAGCGACGCCCCGCTGCGGATGAACGACCTGACGGCCGTCGGCACCCACAATTCCTACAAGCAGGCCATTCCCGCCGACGAACTAGCGGCCATGGTCGCCGCGCGCGGCCAGCCGGTGCTGGCCATCGACTACGCCCACCGCCCGCTGGCCGAACAGCTGGACGCCGGCGCCCGGCAGCTGGAGATCGACGTCGTCAACGACCCGGCCGGCGGCCTCTACGCCAAGCCGCTGACGGCGCTGGGTCGGGGAACCGTGCTGCCGCCCCGCGTGGCCGAAGCGCTGGCCAAGCCGGGCTTCAAGACCCTGCACATGCCCGACATCGATTTCCGCTCCTCGTGCGTGACCTTCGTCGAGTGCCTGTCGCTGGTGCGCGCTTGGTCGGACGCCCATCGCGACCACGTGCCGATCCTGATCATGCTCAACGCCAAGGAAGGCGCGGCCTCCATCCCGGGCGGCGTCACGCCCCTGCCCTTCGACGAAAAGGCGTTCGACGCGCTGGACGCCGAGATCCGCAGCGTGTTCGGCCCCGACCGGCTGATCGATCCCGACCTGGTGCGCGGCAAGAAGTCGACCCTGCGCGAGGCGGTGCTGGCCGGCGGCTGGCCGACGCTGGAGGCCGCGCGCGGCAAGGTGTTCTTCGCCCTCGACGAGGGTCCTGAAAAGGTGGCGATCTATCGCGGCAAGCGCGCCTCGCTGGAAGGCCGGGCGATGTTCGTCAACACCGACGAGGCCTCGCCGGCCGCCGCCTACCTGACGCTGAACGACCCCATCGCCCAGAAGGACCGCATCGCCGCGGCCGTGAAGGCCGGCTTCATCGTCCGCACCCGCGCCGACGCCGACACCTGGGCCGCCCGCAGCGGCGACGTCGCCCAGCGCACGGCCGCCCTGACCAGCGGCGCCCAATACGTCTCGACCGACTATCTGTGGGCCGACCCGCGCCTGCCCTGGAACTACACCGCCCGCCTGCCCGGCGGCGAGGCGGCGGCCTGCAACCCCGTCCGCGCGCCAAAGGGCTGCGACGGCGCGCTGGAGCTGACGGCGGGCGCCTCGGCCACCGGCTATCTCGCTCCGGCCCAGCGTCCGGACCTGACCAAGGTGCTGGCCGCTCCGCCGGCCCAGGGCTCGCCCCGCGCTATCTCCGACGCCGCGATCTTCGACGCCAGCCGATCGCTGAAGGACACCCCGCGCTGGGCGCTGGCGACCGCCGACGTCAAGGGCTCGATGTTCGACCACTTCGCCGACGCGCTCGGCGTGCGCCTGACGCCGCAGGAGGCCCCGATCCTGGCCGCCCTGCTCGAACGGGCCGGCGACGACCGCTCGGTGGTGGGAACCGCCAAGACCTTCTGGGGGACCAAGCGGCCCTATATCGGCAAGGACGCCGCCCCCGTCTGCGAAGCGAAGACCGACCACCTGGCCGGCAATCCCGACTATCCGTCCGGCCACTCGGCCCATGGCGAGCACGTGGCGATGATCCTGGCCGAGGTCGCCCCCTCGCGCGCCGACGCCCTTTACGCGCGCGGCCGGGAATATGCCGAGAGCCGCTGGATCTGCGGCTCGCACACGGTCAGCGCCACCGAGGCCGGACTTCAGGCCGGGGCTGTGATCTACGCGGCCGAGCATCGCTCGGCCGCCTTCCGCTTCGACATCGACATGGCCCGCGCCGAGGTGTCGGCCGCCCTGGCGAAGGCAGGAAACAAATAGCCGAACCCAACTCGTCGAACGGCGCTTGCCAAAACGATAGTTATAGCTAGCATCCTCTTCGTACGGACATGCGGGGGGTTGTAGTGCGCAAGCTGCAAGTGTTCGCCGGGGTCGCGACTGTCGCCTTGATGGCGGTCGCGACCTCATCTCGGGCCCAGACGGCAAGTGAAGCCGCGCCGGTCGCACTCGACGAGATCGTCGTCACGGCCCAGAAACGGGCCGAGAACCTGCAGGACGTGCCGGTCTCGGTGACCGCCATGACCGGCAAGCAGTTGCAGGACCAGAGGGTCAGCGACGTGCTGGCCCTGTCGGGCATGGCGCCGGGCCTGCAGATCAAGACCGACGACAACGCCGCCAATCCGCGGATGTTCATTCGCGGCATCGGGGTCAACGACTTCAACCCGGGCACGGCCAGCGCCGTCGGCGTCTATGTCGACGGGGTCTACATCGCCTCCCCGCTCGCCCAACTGGCCGGCTTCTACGACCTGGAGCAGGTCGAGGTGCTGCGCGGACCGCAGGGCACGCTCTATGGCCGCAACACCACCGGCGGGGCGATCAACATCGTCACCAAGAAGCCGTCGAACAGCCCGGGCGGCGACATCGCCGTGGAATACGGCCGGTTCAACGCCGTCAACGCCCAGGGCGGCTTCGGCGGACCGATCATCGACGACACGCTCTTCTTCCGGATCAGCGGCCTCTACGACAAGAACGACGGCTACACGACCAACCGGCTGACCGGCAACAAGGGCAACGACGCCAACCGCTGGGCGCTGCGCGCGGCCCTGCGCTGGAAGCCCGACGACAAGCTGACCGCCGACCTGTCGCTGAGCCTGAACCAGTCGCGCGGCGGCTCGATCTGGACCTACAACCGCTCGATCCTGCCGCAGACGGCCGAAGCGACCGGCGCCGACGGCTTCTGCAAGGCCGGCTTCTACACCTCGGGCCAGTGCACCAACGCCCTGGGCTACGCCAACACCAGCGGCGACCTCTACGAGGGCGACTACCGCTTCGAGGGCAAGGACATCGTCAAGCTGTTCGGGGCGACGGCCAACGTCTCCTACGACCTGGGAGACATGACCCTCTACTCGGTGACCAGCTACCAGCGCGCCGCCCGCGACGACTGGGAGGACACCGACGCCAACCCGCTGCAGGTGATCAGCGCCCGCTACATCGCGTTGCAGGAAACGGCCAGCCAGGAGTTCCGCCTGCAATCGAACGGCCAGGGTCCGTTGCGCTGGGTGACCGGCCTCTACTGGGCCAAGGACGACCTCTCCAACGACAGCCACTACGACGTGCTGGCCGACCTGCGCAATCCGACGCCCGACAACCCGACCGGCATGGATCCGGCCGCCAGCATCGGCGTGTTCGGCTGGCCCCTGACCCTGAAGTCGCGCAGCTGGGCGGTGTTCGGACAGTTCGACTACGACCTGACCGAGCGCCTGACCTTCACCGGCGGTCTGCGCTATTCGGTCGACGACAAGAGCATCCACTACGTCAGCGACGTCGACTACGGCCTCGTCACCCTGTTCGTCCACGACGGCGACAAGAGCTTCAAGTCGCTGTCGGGGCGGCTTGGCCTGCGCTACGCCCTGACCGACGACGCCAACCTCTATGCGACCTACAATCGCGGCTACAAGAGCGGCGGCTTCTTCACCGGCCAGACCGCCGACGAGGCCGACCTCGAGCCCTATTCCGACGAGACCGTCGACGCCTTCGAGGTGGGGGCCAAGAGCGAGTTCCTCGACCGCCGCCTGCGCCTGAACGCGGCCGCGTTCTACTACGACTACAAGGACCTGCAGGTCTACACGACCATCCAGCGCGGCCTGCTGACCGTGCAGTACTTCACCAACGCCTCGGCCGCCCGGGTCTACGGCGCCGAGGCCGAGGTCGAGGCGCGGCCGGCGCGGGGGCTCTCCCTGACGCTGGGCGCCTCGCTGCTGCACGCCGAGTACGAGGACTTCGTCTCGGTGGGCGACGACTATTCGGGTAATCGCCTGCCTTCGGCCCCGAAACTCAGCCTCAACGGCGCCATCCGCTACGAGCACTCGCTGCCGGTCGGCGACTTCACCGGCCAGCTGGACTTCACCCACCGCTCCAAGGTCTATTTCGACACCGCCAACACCGAGCGGCTGAGCGACGAGGCCCGCACCTTCGTCAACGGCCAGGTCGGCTGGAAGCTGGACGGCGGTCGCTACGAGCTGGGCGTGTGGGGCAAGAACCTGTTCGACGAGACCAACATCCTCGACATCACCGCCATCGAGGGCCTGGGCTTCGACGCCTTCAGCATGGGACCGCCGCGCACCTACGGCGTCTATCTGCGGGCCCGCTATTGAGCGGCGAGGCCGTGGCGACCGCCAACTGGATAGGTCCGGCGCCGAGCCTGAGCGAACGGCTGGCGGTGCTGTGGATCGGCGTCGTCGGCGTGCTGTTTCCCGGCGTCGGGCCGCTGCTGCTGGGCGGGCTGGAGGCGGCCGGACGGCTCAGCGCCATGGAGATCGGCCTGGCCGGCATGGCCGAGCTGGCGGCCATGGGGGTCGGGGCGGCGCTGCTGGGTCCGGCCTTCGGCGCCAGACGTCTCAGGCCGGCGGCGATCGCCTGCGGCTGTTTCCTGGCGGCGCTGAACCTGGCCTCGACGCAGGTGGACGGCGGCCTGCTGGTGCTGGTCCGCGCCCTGGCGGGCCTGCCGGCCGGGGCGCTGATCTGGGTGGTGACCGGCATGATCGTGCGCTCGCCGCGCCCCGATCGCTGGTCGGGGATCTACCTGACCGTCCAGACCCTGATCCAGTTGGCCGTGGTGGCGACCTTGAGCGCCCTGGTCATCGACCGGTTCGGACCGGACGGCGGCTTCGTCGTGCTGACGGGCCTGGCCGTCACCGCCGTGGCGGCGGGCTTCCTGGCCCCGCGCGCCTGGACCGCCCTGCCCCAGGCCGATGACGCCCCCCCGAACGCCTTGAAGGGAGGTCTGCCCAGCCCGCGCGGCTGGGTCGCCCTGCTGGCGGTGTTCTGCTTCCAGGCCTTCATCCTCGCCCTGTGGATCTACGCCGAGCCGCTGTCGCGCCAGGCCGGACACGCGCCGAAGGTGGCGGGCCTGGCCTTCTCGATCTCCCTGGCCGCCCAGGTGGCCGGCGGCTCGGCGGCGACGGCCCTGGCGGGGCGGGTGTCTTGGTTCGTGTCGCTGGCCGTGGGCGTGATCGCGGCGGCGGCCTGCCTGCTGGTGTTCGCCGCCCTGCCGCCGGCCCCGGCCTTCCTGGCCGCCTCGGGCCTGTTCGGTTTCGCCTGGCTGTTCGCCTCGCCGTTCCTGACCCCGCTGGCCATCGAGGCCGACCCCAGCCGGCGCGCCGCCCTGCTCGGTCCCGGCGCCAGCCTGCTGGGCTGCGCGACCGGACCGCTGCTGGCGGCCCTGATCGTCGGCGAGCACGACGTACGACCAGCCGTCTGGCTGGCTGGCGGCCTGGCGCTGGTCACCCTGGCCCTGATCGCCGGCCTGCACCTGACACGGGCCAAGGAACCCCGCTGAGCATTGGCCGCGCGCCCAAACCGCCACGCCGGAAGTGATCGCTGGGGACGAAGCGAAGTTGGCCATTGCGAGCGCGGCCGCCGTCTGGTAGCCATCCGCCCTCTTCGCCGACGCAACCTTGTGTCGACCCGGTGGCCCGGTGGCGGAGTGGTGACGCAGCGGACTGCAAATCCGTGCACCCCGGTTCGATTCCGGGCCGGGCCTCCACCCTTTCCCCTCTGACTTTTCCACGACTTCGAGACGCGTTGCCCGCGCGCCCCTCCGGTCAGCGATCCTTCTCCCCTTGCGGGAGAAGGTGGCGGCGAAGCCGGCGGATGAGGGGTCTCTCAGACATGAGACGCTCCGCCCCCCCCCCGGTCTGACCGCCATACGCCGCGCGGAGGTCTGAGAGACCCCTCACCCGACCTCGCTCCGCGAGGCCACCCTCTCCCGCAGGGGGAGAGGGATCATTTGGCGGCGCTTTCGCGGGGGACTTCCCCTTCCGGGCCGCCTCCCCTTCAGGAGTAGGATCCCTAGACCGTCACTTCGTAGAACAGCGGGTCCTCGACGATGTCGGGACCTTTGACGCCGTTCTCGTCGGCGCGGACCAGAGCTTCCTTGGCCTGCTTGCGCAGGGCTTCCTCCAGCGACGGCAGGGGGATGTGGTCCCAGTGCTTCTTGCCGGCCATCACCTCGTCGACGGGGTTGAGCGCGATGCGCAGCCGCTCCATCGACAGCAGATAGTCCTTCAAGGTGGCGTTGTGGCTGCCGTGGTGGCCGACCTTGTAGACGATGGTGCGGCGCACGAGATCCAGGCCCTCGACGTCGCCGGCCTCGCCCTCGGGCTTGGTCCACTTGACGTCCTTCCAGGACAGCCAGTTGCCGACCTGGGCGTCGGCGGCGAACAGCAGGACGTCGCGGCCGGCGTCACCTCCGCCATCCCCCGGGCCGTCCAGCTCGATGGCCAGCACCAGGCTGGTGTTGTTGGTGTCGTTGTCGAGCTTGATGGCGAAGTCGAGCGCGCTGGAGCCGACGTCGTCGATGCCGCGCCAGCCGGACTGACCGACCTGGTTCCAGTAGTTGTCCTGGAAGAACTTCACCTCGGCGCGGGCCACGTCGAGCGGGATCGTGAACAGCGGCGAGAACGGACGCCCCTCGAGCCCCGGCGGCGGTGCGCCGCCCGGCGCGTCGAGCGCCATGTCGAAGGTCTCGGGCGCCTTCTTGCTGGGCGTCGACTTGCGGATCAGGTCGTGGTCGCGCGGCGGCCCCAGCACCATGATCCGCGCCTTGGCGCCCGGCGGCCGGTAGGGATCCTGGCCGGGCTTGCAGTAGAGAAGCTTGCCCTCGGGGGCCAGTTCGCGGGCCACCTGCACGGCGTCTTCCGTGGTGGCGCGGCCGCCGGCCGCCCCGAACGGCACGTCGTCGATCCCGAAGAAGTCCATCAGCCCGGCGATCTTCTCGCCCGCCGCCGCGTCGCCGGCCGCCTGCATCTGTCCGGCCACGGCCTGCAGGGCGTCGACCGCCCCGCGCCGGCCGCGCGCATCGAGCAGCGACTTGGCGAAGCTGTCGTCCGGATCCTCGGTCCAGGCCATCCACACCTGGCCGACCTCAAGCTTGCGGAAGATCGCCTCGGCCTGGAGGAAGCCCGAGACGTGGTCGCCGTGGGCATGGGTCAGCACCAGGAGGTCGATGACGTTGCCGGTCTCGGCGACGACGTTCTCCATCACGGCGTTGATCTTGGCGCGGGCGTCCTTGGTGCCGAGGATGACGCCGCAGTCGATCAGGATGTTGAAATCCCGGTCGCCGTCGCGGGCCAGACGGACGAGCAGGCAGTCGCCCAGTCCGTGGCGATACATTCTCACCTTGGCGCGATGATCGGTCACGCTCGCCCTCCCCGTCTCAACAGCAGTCGTGAAGCATGGCGAAGGGCTCGCGGTCGCCCATGACGCCGAAATAGGCGCTGCGGACGTGGCCGGTCCCGCGCGGCGGCGGGGCGGCGGCCGTCTCGGCCCAGGCCTGGGCGAGATTGGCCACCCGCTTCCGGATCAGATAGCGGGCCTGGTAGCTCTCCAGATCGAACAGCACCGTGCAGCCGCCCCGGCGCGTGACGCCGCCGCTGTCGGTCCATTTCTGGGTGATCTCGACGACGATGTCGCTGACCGTGACCCCGTCGGGGCCGATCCGTCGGGCGGGCCGCACCGAGTGGACCTCGATCTTGCCGATCGTCACCTCCTCGCTGAAGGTCTCGCCGTTTTCGACATAGTCGATCTTCTGCACGCCCTCGTCGCGATAGAGGCCGAAGGCCTTGAGCTCCAGGTCGGTGGCCCGCTCGTCGAGCGGGACCTGCACCCAGGCGCCGTTCTCCCAGCGCCGGCCCGAGAGCCAGGCGTGCAGGACGCGGGCGTTGTCGCGCGACAGGTTCCAGGCCTTCTGGCGGCGGTTGCGCAGGTTCCAGCCGAGATCCAGCTTGGGCAGCAGCCGCGAGGCCGTGGTGATGACCGGCGGCGGCGCCTCCCAGACCAGGCTGCCGGGCGACAGGTGCGGCACGTTCTGTGGGAAGATCCCGCGCTTGGCGAAGCCGGCGATCAGGGCCAGGCGATAGCCGCGCACGTCGTTGGGCACCACGTCGCGGTCGGCGGTGATCATCGCCCGCAGATAGTCGCCGAAGGTGGCGTCGACCGGCGGGCAGTAGTCGAGCGCGCGGATGCAGATGTTCAGCAGCTGCTCGGCCAGCTTGGCCGCCACCCGCGCCAGGGCCTTGACCAGGGGCTGGGGCAGCTGGCCCTCGGGCAGCACGCCGCTGCCGCCGGTGGCCAGCACGATCACCTCTTCCTGGCGGGCGGCGTAGAGGGTCAGGAAGGCGTCGAACACCGAGGCCACCAGCATGGCCCCGCGATCATGCGCCTCCATCGGCAGCTCGGGCGCGGCGCCCTGCAGCTCCGACAGCTTCTCCTTCGACAGGCCGTCGACCGCCTCGCGCAGGGCCTTCTGGAACTGGCCCTCGCGGCTGGTGGCGCGGCCGAACTCGACGGCCAGCTGCACCAGCGGCCCGCCGCCGGTCAGGTCGCCTCGGCTGCGGCCGATCTGGTGCTCCAGCGCCTCGGGCAGGGTGAAGTGCTGGAACAGGGCGACGATGTCGGCGAAGGCCTCGTGCAGGGCCATGGCGTCGGGATGGGTGGATTCTCGATAGCGCGGATGCAGGCCGTCGAGCAGGGCGTGCGAGGTCTCGTGGGCGACGATGTCGTGCGACAGGCAGCTGAAGGTCATCTGGCCTGCGGGCGAGCCGCGCCAGTCGCCGCCGGCGGCGGGGAAGTAGCCGAACAGCAGCGCCTTGCGATCGGGGCTGTAATAGGCGTTCGCGCCCCGGAAGGCGTGCGGATAAATGCGCAGGCGCTGGACATATTCCTCGCGCTCGCGGCGCTTGGGCGGCTTGCCGACATCGTCGGGCGCCAGGGTCGGCACGTCGCCCTCGTTCAGCCGGCGCGACGACCATTGCGCCGTGCGCCCCAGGGCCCGCTCGAAATGGCCGATGGTCTTCATCGCCACCGCATAGACCATCTGCTGGTGGAAGCGCGGATCGGAGGGGCTCGGCGACAGGCCGTCCTGGCTGAGCAGGTGCGGATGGTTGAGGTCGACGGGCGCATAGGCCGCGTCGCTGACCGGATCGACGTCGATGACTTCCAGATATTCGCCGATCGGCCCGGGCTTGAGATTGGCGTCCCAGGGCACTTCCAGCCGGGCGACATTGATGCCGGCGGTGTCCTGCGAGGCGCTGAACGACGGGTCGAAGGCGTAGACGCGCAGGCGGCGGCCGGCCGGCTCGCGCACGGTCGGGTTCAGGGCGTGGTCCAGGTGCAGCCGCTCCATGTCGCCCAAGGCGGGGGCGGGGGCGGGGGCGGGCGTCGGCGCTGCGGGCGCGGCCGGCGGCTGGACGGTGCGGCTGTCGGACCCGCGCAGATAGGCCTTCAGCCGGCGCGAGGCGCGGGGCTGCTCGGCCAGGGCCTCGCGCAGCTTGCGGCGGCCGGTCTCGGTGTCCGGCGGCTCGGCCGGATCGGGCATGATCGCCTCGATCGCGGCCGACTGCGACAGCTGCAGGATCTCCAGTTCCAGCATCCGCTGAACGGCCGGATCGACCGGCGGTCCTCCGGCCGCGCCGAGGCCGGCGGCCAGGCGGATCAGGGCGAAGGCCGCATCGTCGGCGGGCGACTTTCTGAGCGAGCTGGCCGCAGCCGGCTTGACGCCCAGGGCCTTGTCGGCGCGCAGCAGGCCAGCGCCGAAGGTGGTGCGCGCGCCCGGACGGGCGCTGGAGAACAGCGCCTTGCGCACGGCCTCCACCCGCATCCAGCCTTCGGGATAGGCGTCGAGCTTGGCGCGGTTCTCGGCGATCCACAGGGCCGCGGCGGCGGCGATCTGCGGCGTGGCGCAGGAGGTGCCCTGTCCGCTCCAGTCGACCAGGTCCGCGCAGCCGCCCACCGCCCAGGGCAGGTTGGGCGTACAGGCCGCCAGCGCCGTGCCCATCTTGCTGTCGGGACCGTAGTTGCCGGCCATCCGCCCTTGGCCGAGGTCGGCGTAGGGCGAGCCGTCGGCCATCACCCCGCAGGCGGCGACCACGCGGTTGAAGCGGGCCGGATAGACGACGTTGCGGGTCGGGAAGTTGTTGTCGTTGTTGCCCGCCGCCGTGACGATGAAAATCCCCGCCTCGTACAGCCGGTTGACCGCCTCGGCCCAGGCCTGGGAGGCCAGCCCCCCCATGCTCATGGTGATGACGTCGATGCGGGTCTTCGGGTCGTTGCGCAGGCCGTAAACATAGTCGAGCGCCTGGGCGAAGGTGCTCGAGCGGAACAGCACCACCCGATCGGCGATGCGGATCGGCACCACCTCGGCCCCGGGCGCGCCGCCGTACTGCTCGCTGGCCAGGATGGCGATGGTGCCCATGCCGTGGCCGTCCTGCACCCACAGGCCCTCTGAGCGGTCACTGGCGTCGCGCGGATGGTCGCGGTCGACGAAGTTGCGCTGCAGATCCAGCCGCAGGTGCTTGGGCAGGTAGCGGTGGGTCGGGTCGTAGCCAGTGTCGATATGGGCGATGCGCGCGCCCGCGCCGGTCTGGTGGCTGGCCGGGCCGAAGCCCGAATGGTCGCCGTTGCGGAACCACAGATTGTCGCTGTCGACATGCGGGAAGTTGCGGCGCTGCGGCGTCGGCTGGGCCCGGCAGGCCGGGGCCGCGCCCATCGTCACCTCGGGCGCGGGATAGGACCAGCGCTGCTCGAGGTCGGGCTCGGCGAAGACCGGTCCCCCGCCGCCGGCCGCGCCGAGGCCTTCGCCGCCCTGGCCGGCCAGGGCGTGACAGAGGTCCCACAGATTGCGCTCGTCCCCCTGCTCCAGGCTCAGCTTCTGCCATTCGGCCCCGCCTCCGCCGGCCGCGGCGAAGCCTTCGCCCTCGCCGGCCGGCTGGGAGATGTGCTCGAACAAGGGCTCGGCCTTAAGCCGGACGGGCGCCGCGCCGATGCCCAGGCGCAGGCTCTGCGACTTCAGCGGCGGGGCCTTGATCAGGACGGCGGGCGTGCGATCGGTCGCCATGGCGCGCGCCTCCTTAAGGCCGCGTCATGACGTGGGCGCGGAACAGGCGCAGGTAGAACAGGAAGATGATCAGCGCCCAGGCGTAGTCGAACAGCGCGAACCACAGGAAGCCGCCGCCGCAGAACACCCAGACCGTGCCCATCCAGATCCGCCCCAATATGCCGATAAGGTTGGGGGCGCGCTTATGCACCGGCTCCAGCAGGCCCGGAACGTACAGCGCCGTGACCAAGATCAGGGTCGCGCCCCAGCCGCGCGTCCAGCCCGCGACGTTCGGCGCGTCCAGGCCCACCGTCTGCGAGACGAAGTTCGGGGCGAACATGCACAGCAGGCCCACGACCAGGTGCAGGAACATGTTGAAACCGAGCACGCCGCGATAGACGTTGCGCGCGCGCCTGGCCTGCTCATCCGACCAGCCGATGCTGAGGCCGTCGCTCATCGTCGTTCCCCCTTCAGAAAGTCAGCAGATAGGCCAACAGGTCGGCCTTCTGTTCGGGCGTCAGACCCACGCCGTAGAGGTGTCCGCCATTGCCGTTGCCGGGCAGGGCCGTGTCGTAGCAGCTGGTCCCGCGCGGGGTCGGCTGACCGGGCGTGCAGGCCGTGGTCAGGAAGCCGCCGTTGACCGGGTCGATCACGTCCTGGTCGCGACCGCGCAGGAAGGCCTTGGGCCGCTCGGCCGGCGCTTTCAGCAGGTCGGTCAGGGTCGGCACCGAGCCGTTGTGCAGATAGGGCCCGCGCAGCCACAGCCCGTCGAGCGGCTGGTTGGAATAGCCGTCGGTCTTGCGGAAGTAGCGGAACTGGTAGGGCGTGCCGGCGAACATCTTGCTCAGCTGCTGCTCGCGGAACTCCTTGGTGTAGGAGTCCAGCCGCGCGCGGTCGGTGCCGATCAGGGCGATCGGCGTCACCTTGCCCAGCTTCTCAGCCTTGAAGACGTAACCGCCGGCCTCCTGCCCGCCGTGACAGGCGAAGCACTCGGCCTTGTAGATCGCCTGGCCGCGCAGGGCCGCCTGGGCGTTCAGCGGATGCGGGCTGACCGGCGCCGGAAGGTCCATCAACCAACCCGCCACGCGCCGGAGCGAGGCGTGGTCGACGGTCTTGGGCGTGACGCCCGCGCCGATGGCGGCCGACAGGTTGCGTTCCTGCAGCGAGGTGTTGTTGCCGTCCCAGTGCAGTTCCATGCCCTCGCGCGGGCGCTGGTTGAAGATCGCCGGGAAGTCGGAGACCCCGTGCACCTCGGCCTCGGTCAGGCTGGCGGCCGGCGTGCCGAACTGCAGCAGCTTGTAGGGGTTGAAAGTGTCGACGCGGCCGGCTCCCCAGGGCGACTGCCGTTCCAGCAGCGGCGCCAGGCGGCCGCGCACGCGGATCAGGCCCTCGCGGAAGCGCGGCATGACGGCGGCCTGCCAGACCAGGCGGTCGAACCAGTCCAGACGCGTTCCGGCCTTCTCCATCGGCCCGAACAGGTCGGCCGCTTCCAACCGCTCGTCGGTGGCGGCGGTGAGCAGCAGCGACACGAAGCGGTGGAAGTCGAGATTGTTGGACGGCATGCCCGGCACGACGTGGACGACGCCGCCGTCCGAGGCGCGCCAGGTGCCGGTGTGGCAGGTGGCGCAGTTCAGCCAGACCACGTCGACGCCGTTGACCTGGCGCTTGGAGACGCCGATCGGCAGCTCCTTGCGCACGCCCTTGTCGTCGGTCTCGTAGATGAAGCCGAAGGCGGTGTAGTCGTTGCGGCCCTCGAACTGCTTGGGATAGAGGGCCGGCAGGGCCTTCCACAAGGCATAGGGCACGCCGCTCTGCGGTTCGGAGCCGATCGAGCCGTACTTGAAGTGGTCGACGTCGCTGGCGTAGCGCGGCGTGGCCGAGCCCGACAGCCGCAGGGCCGCGCACAGGCCAAGGCCCAGCACGATCACCGCCAGGGCGATCAGCAGCGCCACCACCGCCACGCCCAGCCGAAGCTGCCAGCGCGTTGCGGCCAGATGGGCCTCGACCGCCGTCACCGCTTTGCGCGCCGCCATCCTACAGCTCCGAAGCCAGGGGAATGCGCATGTCGGCGCGCGGCTTGTAGACGCTCATGATCTCGTCGATCATCGCCTCGCGGGACGGGAAGCGGGCCTCCTCGTAGCAGCCCATCGGGTTCTTGGGCGCGTTGGCCAGGCACTTGTTGCAGTAGGTGCAGGGCTTTTCCGGCAGGTCGTGGCCGGCCGCCCACTGCTGGACCAGATCCTTGTTGGCCATCAGCGAGCGGGCGATCGACACCCCGTCGACCACGCCCCCGGAGATGGCGTCGCGCACGAACGAGGCCGTCTGGAAGCCGCCGGTGCACAGCACCGGCACGCTGACCGCCGCCTTGATCGCCCGGGCCTCCTCCAGGCTGACGCCCTCGATCGGATGGCCCTTCTTCATGCGGAACCAGATCCAGTGGAAGATCGGCCGCAGCAGCGGGTAGCGGAACAGCAGGAAGTTGCGGAAGCCGTAGACGCCCGAGCTGATCATGGCGTCGTAGGTCACCGCCAGGATGTCGATCGGCAGGTCGCCCGGCGGGTTCAGCGGGTGCGGGAACAGCGAGCCAGACGAGACGTGGATGGCGTCGGCGCCGGCCGCCTCGACCCACTGGGCCACCTGCACCGTGTCGGCCAGGGTGTTGCCCTTGTGCTCCCACGGGATGACGTTGTTGCGGTCGATGGCGCTGAGCTTGACCTGCAGGTGGAAGTCGCGCCCCACCCGCGAGCGGATGGCGCCGATCACGTCGAGCAGGAAGCGGGCGCGGTTCTTCAGCGAGCCGCCGTATTCGTCGGTGCGGTCGTTGATCCCCGAGCTGAGGAACTGCGTGAACAGGTAGCCGTTGGCCGCGTGCAGCTCGACCCCGTCCAGCCCCGCCTCGCGCGCCCGCCACGCGCCCGCCGCGAAAGCGTTGATGGTGTGCTCGATGTCGCCCTTGGTCATGGCCCGGCACAGGAAGCCGTGCAGGGTCTCCCTGTTGCTGGTCGAGGTCAGGCTCGGGCGCATCTGGTTGTGCACGCCCGGCAGGTCCATCTGCCGGCCCGAGTGGCTGAGCTGCATGATGTACTTGGCGTCGAAGCTGTGCACCGCCTCGCCCAGCTTGGCCCACAGCGGAATGAACTCGTCGCGGTGGACGGTGGCGTAGCCGGCGATGATCCGGCCTTCCATCAGCACCGGCACGTAGGACGAGATGATCGCCCCCACCCCGCCCTTGGCGAACTTGCTCTCCCAGTTGATCCGCGTCTGGGTCAGCGAGCCGTCCTGGTTGTCGAAGATGCCCGAGATGTTGGAGCGGAAGATCCGGTTCTTGACGGTCAGGTTGCGGAAATGCAGCGGCTGGAAGATCGGGTCGCCCGCGGCCGCCGCGTCGGCGGGGGTGCGGATGATCGGACCGGCGGCGGCGCGCGGCGGCAGGACGTCGGTCATCAGCGCGCTCCCTTACCGGCAGGCGCACTGGCCTTGGCCTCGCGCCAGACCGCGCCCAGCAGCGAGGCGGTCCAGTGGTGGGCGGGACAGCGGCTCCAGCTGTCGGTCATGAACACGATCTGGTGGCTGGGGCTGCGATAGCGGGCCGCGTCGAGTTGGAAGAGCGTGATCGCGCCGGGCTCGACCTCGCCCCACAGGGTGCTGGCCGGGGCCTTCCACTGGCGCAGCACATTGGCCGGGGCGACGGCGCACTGGCAGATCACCGCCTCTTCGGTCAGGCTCTCGCGGGCGAAGGGCTGGCGCCACAGGCCGCGCATGATCTTCAGGCCGCGCACCAGGTTATGGACCGCGACGCCGGTGGCGTGGACGGCGGCCGGATCGTTGTCGACCGGCGCGGCCAGGGTCTTGCGGGCCCGGTCGACGGCCCCGGTCAGGCCCCACCACAGGATCTGCAGCGGATTGAACGAACGCGGGGCGGCGTCCAGCGTGCGGGCGGCCTTCCAGCGGTCCTTGCGGGCCGCGTAGCCGGGGGCGAACAGCTCGCCGACGGCGGCCTGGGCGGTGGGGCCAAGGACCCCCTCCCCCTTCTCGCCGCGCACATAGGCGGCCAGGGTCGCGCGCTGCTCGGGCGTGCCCAGCTGGGCGTTCTGCAAGCGCTGCTCCAGCAGGGCCTGCAGGCGGGCGCGGTCCTCGGCCTCGCGCGGGGCGACGGCCGGCAGCGGGTGCGAACCGACGCGCAGCACCTTGCGGATGCGCCCGGCCAGCAGCCGGTTGATCAGCGGCCCTTCCTTCTTGAAGTCGCGGTCGAGACGCGGATCGGCGACGATCGCGCGAATGGCGGCCGGCTCGTCGAGGCGGATCACGTCGACGAGGCCCGGAATGCGGATCCGGCTGCTCATCCCGCCGTCCCCTTGGCCCAGGGGAAGAACATGCTGCGGGCGTCGGCGAACTGGGCGGCCAGGGCCGGAACGTGGCGCTCCATCACCTGGCGCAGGCCGTTGTCGCGCACCCAGGCGAAGCCGGCCGGGGTGTAGACCTTGGCGTTGAAGTCCTCGCCGTAGAAGCGGTCGCTCTTCAGGCGGCGGGTGGCCATCAGGATGAAGATGCGGAAGGCGGTGTCGGAGAAGCCGAAGCCCGGCGGCGTGCCGTTACGCGTGCACTGGCTCTCGGCGAGGGTGCCGACCAGCAGGTCGACCTTCTCGACGTCGCCGTAGATCTCCTCCAGCTCCTTCTGCCATTCCTTGTTGTCGGTCAGCTCGGCGAAGGTCTTGGGGGCGCGCATGCTCATGTGGCGCCGGAACTCGCAGTAGCGCGGCACGCCCCGCTCGCGGTCGCGCAGGATGTCGGTGGCGGCGAGATCCGTCAGCACGTCGTTCTCGCGCTTGGGCGGCAGGCTGCGCAGGGTGTTGGGGTAGTTGTGCAGGCACAGCGCGCCCGGATGGCTGGTGGCCAGCGAATAGACGACGTCGTCGAAGCTGGCGTGCTCGTAGACGCTGGAGGCCTGGCCGCGGGCCACGCCGATCAGGTCGCGCTTGAGCAGCTCCCTGTCGTCCACGTGGCTGCGGAACGAATAGTCGTCCGGCATCAGCGGGTGCATGCGGTAGCAGGCCGCGAATTCTTCGGTCATCGCGTAGGGCGCGTTGTGGTGGTCGACCGGCGAGCCGGCCACCCCGAACAGGATCTCGCTTTCGCCGCGCCGGCCGAACGCCCGGTGGAAGGTCTCGCCCGCCAGGCCCCACCAGTTGGCGCGCATGGCCAGGCGCCCCTCCGGACTGTTCATCAGGGCCGGCGTCCACTCGACGGTGTGGATCTTGGCCAGCAGGGCCGAGACCACCAGGCGCGCCTTCTGGAACAGCCACTCGCCCGAGGCCTCGGGGAAGTCGATCTTCAGGCGGTCCACGACCGAATTGTGCTCGCGCACGAAGACGGTGTGCATCACCGACAGGCCGATCCACCAGTTGCCGTTGACCCCGGCCAGCTCCAGGCCCGGGATCTTGCCGGCCTCGTCGATGGGCAGTTGGCCGTTGGGCTGCAAACCCAGCTTGCCGTCGGTCAGGAACTGGCCGGTCGTCGGGTCGGTGCGCACCTTGATCTGCCGCCGCAGCGACGAGCCGTAGATCTGCGAGGCGTCCCACCAGTGGGTCTCGACATTGGTGTAGGCCTGGGGCCGGCCCGCGTCGCCCGGACGGTCGGGATCGCGCAGGGTCTTGAGCACCTCCATCACCCCGCCCGGCCAGCTGTCGCCCTCGGGGATCGGCACGTAGAACTTGTCTTCCGGATCGTTCTCGCCGTGGCTCAGCCAGTCGTGGACCATGAACTGCAGCCAGGCGCCGGCCAGGGCGTTCAGGTGCGGGACCGGCACGAACTCCTTGCGGGCCAGCAGCCGGTTGCTGATCACCCGCGGATTGGGGGTCATCAGGGCCGGCTCTTCCTCGCCGAAGGTGCGCTCGATCGGCATGTTGCGACCAAAGCGCGCCCCGGTCATGCCCATCCACGGCTTGGAGAGGTCGTTGTAGCTGCCGTCGGCGGTGCGGGCCTCGCGCACGTCGATCCCGCCGGGCGCCGGGTCGGGCGCGGCGATCGTCGGCTCCATCTCGGTGTCGAACAGGTTTTCGTGGCGCATGTTGACGCGCAGGCCCGCCAGCGTCGGCACGGCCAGCGTGGTCGGATACTTGTGCCAGGGTTGAATCCGGCTCAGCACCCGCGCCGCTCCGCCCAGCAGACTTTCCAGTAACGAACCCGCCACTCGTCGCCCTCCCCGCAGATGGGCACGCCCCACGATTGCAACCCGGAGCTAAACACGGATTCGGTGCAACCGCGAGGGGAATATCAATGTTACGCGAAGGGGAATTTCAGGCCGATCGGCGGCCATGATGCAGCGTTGCTTGGCCAATGCCGCGCCCCATTTGGGCAAACCGGCGAGCCGACGTGAATTCCTCGCGCTTGGGTCACAGAAAATTCCCAAATTGGCGAGAGACAGGGCCTAGCGTTCGCTGCACCCAGGCGTGCATCGCTTCGCGCAGTACAAAATTTACAGGCATGGCGTCAGAGATGGACATCCGCTCTCCCTCCACGACCGAAGCGATTCCCGCCCCTCCCCGCGAGGAAAAGCGGCCCCGCATCGAATGGATCGACGCCGCGCGGGGCCTCGGCATCGTGCTGGTCGTGCTCAGCCACGTCGCGCGCGGGCTGGTTTCGGCCAACATCGCCCAGGGTCCGTTCTGGGCGGCGCTCGACTTCACGCTCTATACTTTCCACATGCCGCTGTTCTTCTTTCTGGCGGGGCTGAACGCCCGCAAGAGCGTCGAACGCAGCGCCAGATCCTACCTGCTGAGCAAGGTCGTTACGGTCGCCTATCCCTATGTGCTGTGGTCGCTGATCCAGGGCCTGATCCTGGTGGCCGCCTCGTCGCAGACCAACCGGCAGCTCGACGTCCACGAACTGGCCTATATCGGCTGGAGCCCGATGGCTCAGTTCTGGTTCCTGTACGCGCTGATGCTGTGCCACATCGTCCTGGCGATCGTGAACTACCGCCCCATCGCGCTGGCGGTCATCGCGATCGGGGCCCTGGCGGCCAGCCAGTTCCTGCCCAACGACGTCATTCTCGAGCGCTTCACCTATTCCCTCCCGTTCTTCCTGGTGGGCGTGCTGACCGCGACCCGCGCCCTGTCCTGGCCAGGCGTGAAGAGCCTTGCCGCCCCCGCCTTGCTGTGGGCGCTGTTCGCCGGCGCGGTCTGGGCGGCCAGTCTGGTGGCGCACGGAGACTACAGCTCCATCCCCGCCCTGCCAGCGGCGCTCCTGGGCGCCGCGGCGCTGGTCGCCACGGCCAGCGCCCTGCCGGCCGCGATCAAGCGTTGGGCGGTGGCGCTGGGCGAGGCGTCGATGAGCATCTACGTCATGCACATCATCGTCGCCGCGGGGCTGCGCATCGTGCTGGTCAAGCTGCACGTCCCGCCGATCGCCGGTCTCTATGCCTTGCTCTGCACCGGGGTCGGGGTCGCCGCCCCCTTCGTTGCGCACCTCGTTCTCACGCGCTGGGGCCTTCTGCCGCCGCTCGGCCTGGCCGCGCCGCGCTGGCTCTCGAAGCTGTCGCGGCCCGCCTCCACCGAAACCCGCCCTGTGCGGGAAGGGGCCTGACACCTGCCGGGCGAGGCCTGTTCACCCAAGACGCGCAAAGTTCATTTCGCGCGTGTAGTCAAGGTCAACTGCTTGGAACTTAGTGAATAGAGCCCACTGAGCAGGCGAAATACGACAGGTCCGGGCACTTTCTAGAATTTTCACGAACGGACGGTTGCTTCCAACTTCTGATTACGCAATTAGGAGCCGTCCGCCTGCCTTGTGTCGCGAGGCGTTAAGTCTAAGAGGTTTCGATGCGCGTAGCGATGATTGGCACGGGCTATGTGGGCCTGGTGTCTGGGGCGTGTTTTGCGGACTTCGGTCACGTGGTGACGTGCATCGACAAGGATCCGCGCAAGATTTCGCGGCTGCTGGCCGGGGAAATTCCGATCTTCGAGCCAGGCCTGGACGATCTGGTCGCCCGTAACGTCCGCGAAGGCCGGCTGTCGTTCACCCTGGAAGGCGCCCAGGCGATCAAGGACGCCGACGCGGTGTTCATCGCCGTGGGCACGCCCACCCGTCGCGGCGACGGCCATGCCGACCTCTCCTACGTCTACGCCGCGGCTGAAGAGATCGCCGGCCTGATCGACGGCTTCACGGTGATCGTCAACAAGTCGACCGTGCCGGTCGGCACCGGCGACGAGGTCGAGGCTATCGTCAAGCGCGTGGCCCCGAACGCCCAGTTCGCCGTGGTGTCGAACCCCGAGTTCCTGCGCGAGGGCGCGGCGATCGAGGACTTCAAGCGCCCCGACCGCGTAGTCGTGGGCACCGAGGACGAGCGGGCCCAGGCGGTGATGCGCGAGCTCTATCGCCCGCTGAGCCTGAACGAGACCCCGATCGTCTTCACCGGCCGCCGCACCAGCGAGCTGATCAAGTACGCCGCCAACGCCTTCCTCGCCATGAAGATCACCTTCATCAACGAGATGGCCGACCTGTGTGAAAAGGTCGGGGCCGACGTGCAGCAGGTGGCCAAGGGCATCGGCCTGGACAAGCGCATTGGCTCGAAGTTCCTCAACGCCGGCCCCGGCTACGGCGGCTCGTGCTTCCCCAAGGACACCATCGCCCTGGTCAAGACCGCCGCCGACTACGGCGCGCCGACCCGGCTGATCGAGACCACGGTCGAGGTCAACACCGCCCGCAAGAAGGCCATGGCCGACAAGGTCGCCGCCGTGCTCGGCGCCGAAGACCTGAGCGGCAAGACCGTCGGGGTGCTGGGCGTGACCTTCAAGCCCAACACCGACGACATGCGCGACGCCCCCAGCCTCGACATCCTGCCGGCCCTGCAGGCCAGGGGCGCCAAGGTTCGCGCCTTCGACCCCGAAGGTCGCCACGAGGCCGAGCACCTGCTGCCCGGCGTCGAGTTCGCCTCCGGTCCCTACGAGGCCGCGCAAGGCGCCGACGTGCTGCTGATCCTCACCGAGTGGGACCAGTTCCGCGCCCTCGATCTTGTCCGCCTCAAGGGCCTGCTGGCCGCCCCGGTCGTCGTCGACCTGCGCAACATCTACAAGCCCGCCGAAATGGTGCGGGCCGGCTTCACCTATGCTTCCATCGGCCGGGGAAGCGTCGTCCAGCCGGAAGCCGAGACCGTCGCATGAGCGGAGGTCCTGTTCTGGTCACCGGCGCCGCCGGCTTCGTGGGCATGCACGTCGCCGAGCGCCTGCTCGATCGTGGAGAGACCGTGATCGGCGTCGACGTGTTCAACGCCTATTACGACCCCGCCCTGAAGGACGCCCGCGCCGCCCGTCTCGACGGGCGTCCGGGCTTCTCGATGGTCCGCATGGACATCGCCGACCACGAGGCCCTGCTCGAGCTGGTCAAGTCGTCGGGCGTGAAGCGGATCGTGCACCTGGCCGCCCAGGCCGGCGTGCGCTACTCGATCGAGAACCCCTTCGCCTATGAGCGCTCGAACCTGGCCGGCCACCTGGCCGTGCTGGAAGCCTGCCGCCATGGCGGCGTCGAGGCCCTGGTCTACGCCTCGTCGAGCAGCGTCTACGGCGATCGCCCCCTGGCCGGCGAAGGCTTCCGGGAGACCGATCCGGCCGAGACCCCGGTCTCGCTCTACGCGGCGACCAAGCGTTCGTGCGAACTGCTCAGCCAGAGCTACGCCAAGCTCTACGGCTTCCCCCAGGCGGGCCTGCGCTTCTTCACGGTCTACGGACCGTGGGGCCGCCCGGACATGGCCTATTTCAGCTTCACCCAGAAGATCCTGAAGGGCGAGTCAATCGAGGTGTACGGTGAGGGCAAGATGGCCCGCGACTTCACCTATATCGACGACATCGTCGACGGGATCATCGGCGTGCTCGACAACCCGCCCCCGCGCGGCGGGCACGAGGTCTACAACATCGGCGACAACGATCCCGTCGGACTGATGGACATGATCTCGGCCCTGGAGGCGGCGATCGGCGTCGAAGCAAAGAAGATCATGCGCCCCATGCAGCCCGGGGACGTCACGGCCACCTACGCCAACATCGACAAGCTGCAGGCGCTGTGCGGCTACAAGCCCAAGGTCAAGCTGGCCGAGGGCCTGCAGCGCTTCGCCAAGTGGTACGCGGAATTCTACCCGCGCGCCTGATCGCGGCGCGATCGCGCGAATGATCGAAGGGGCGGCCGCCGAAAGGCGACCGCCCCTTTTTCATGTCAGGACGCGGCCTGGCTGGCCAGTTCGACGCCCGTGAAGGTGGGGCGCGCCGGCTCCAGCAGGCGGCGATAGAGATCGTCCAGCGAGGCGTTGAGGCGGCCGCTGGTGTAGCAGGCCTCGAACCGGTTCAGGCCGGCTTCGCGCAGCGCTTCGAGGCGGGAAGGCGTCAGGTCCTCCAGCACGTCCTTGAGGGCGTCGGGCTGGTCCAGCGAGACCACGAGGCCGGCCTCGCCGTGATTGACCACCTCGGGCAAGGCGCCGCGGTCGCTGACGATCACCGGCAGGCCGGCGCGCATGGCCTCGATGGCCACGAGGCCGAAACCCTCCCAGCGCGAAGGCATGACCAGGACGTCGGCGGCCTGCATGAAGGCGGCCACGCGCTTGCGGTCGGCCCAGCCATGGAAGGTCACGCGTTGGCGGTTCGTCGCCGAAATGCCGGTCGACACGACCGCCCCGCCGACGACGTGCAGGTGAATGTCGTCGCGCTGCTGCCGCTCGATGGCGTCGAGCAGGATGTCCAGGCCCTTCTGCGGGTCGTGCCGGCCGACGAAGAGCAGGTTGAGCCGCCCCTCGCCCAGCTCGACCTTGGTCCCGACCTCGGGCACGCGACGCACGCCGTTGTGGATGACCATCATCCGCTCGGCCGGCACGCCGGCGGCGATCGCGGCCTTCTGCTCGTAGTCGGAGATGTTGACGATGGCGTCGCTGAAGCCGCTCAGCACCCGTTCCAGCACCGCGTAGACCTTGGAGCTGAGCGCCTTGCCATCGCGGGTGAAGGCCCAGCCGTGCGGGCAGTAGATCACCTTCGGGCGCGGCTGGCTCAGCGCCAGCACCGGCCGGGCCACGCCGGCGAAGCTGCTGTGCAGGTGAACGATGTCAGGCTTCAAGGCCGCCGTCGTGCCGGCCAGCTTGAGGCCCAGCCGCGCCAGGTCGGCGACCGTCCGCTGCTCGCAATCGAACCCGACGATGCATTCGCGCGGGATCGACGGCACGTGGTCGAGCGAGGATTCCGGCAGCAGGAAACGGACGTTCTCGACGCCGTAGGCCTCGATCTGGACGGGCGCGATCTCTTCGAGATAGCTCGCCGTCCCGCCGGGCAGCATCTGGGCGAAGTGCAGGATCTTCATGACTGGGCGCTCTCGGCGACGCGCGTGTAGAAGGCCTCGCGCACGGGGTAGACGGCCGTCGTGGTGTAGCTGCGCGCGTTCTCCAGGTTGACGGCGCTGGCGCGGACCAGCTCGTCGCGGTCGGCGGCAAGCCGGCCGACGACGTCGGCCCAGCCCTTGGCGTCGTCCTGGGGCACGAGGAATTCGGGGCCCACCAGTTCGGTGTTGCCCGGCAGCTGGCTGCAGACGCACGGCAGGCCTCGGGCCTGGGCCTCGATGACCACGCGCGGCAGGCCTTCCTGGCGCGACGGCAGGACGAAGAGGTCGGTCTGGTCGAGAATGGCGTAGACCTCGGCGCCGGCCTTCTTCTTGCCGAGGAACCGCACCTGATCGGCGACGCCGAGCGCGGCCGCCTGGGCCTCGAACTCGGCGCGGGTGTCGCCGTCGCCGACCAGCCAGAGATCGACCAGCACGCCGCGCGACTTGAGGATGGCCACGGCCTCGATGATCAGGTCCTGGCCCTTCAGGTGCTTCTGCATCATGGCCACGTTGACCAGGGTCAGCCGCTCCTTGCCCAGGCTTTCGGCCGAGCGCGGCGCGGCGGCCAGGTGATCGGGCGACAGGTCCAGCGTGGTGTAGTTGAAGGTCGGCCGCTTGGGGTTCGGCGGATAGTCGGCCTGCAGCGAGCGGGCGGTGACGTAGGACGAGACGGCGGCCATGCGGCACTGGGCCTTCATGATCGCCGTCCAGATCACCCGGTAGAAGGCCCGGAAGCGCTTCTTGTAGGCGCCGGGCGCGAACTGGGCGTCGGCGTCGGCCATGGCCTCCACCGCGAAGGGCATGCCGCGCAGGGTCAGCACCATCCAGGCGATGGCCGGGAAGATGCCCGGCACGCGCAGGATCACCGGCGACTTGCGGGGGATCGAGAAGAAGGTCTTAAGGATGCTCGGCCCGAAGCGCAGCAGGTCCGCCGGTCCGTGAACGGGCGGCAGCGCGATCACCTTGACCCCAGGGCCCTCGACCGCCAGCGCGCCCGCTTCCTCGATGTCATGCACGCGGCACAGCAAGGAAACGTCGTTGAACACCGTAGTGTAGCGTTTCGAAAAGTTCTCGTAGTGCGTGCGATTTGACGACGGCGCACCGTCGGTTCGCGTGAAATCCCCATCCAGGACGACAAAAACTCGCTCGAACTTAGTCATTTTCCGTCCTGGACGTCTTCACACAAGCGTTGCAGGCCACATCAGGCCGCGAAAAGCCAAGCCATAACCGGACATGGCGGCACCCTAGCCACTAGATGTGACGACAATTAGCGATGAAACGGGTTTTATACCCGGGCTTTGTGCCTCAGATCGTCTTCAACACGCCCGAGCTTTTCTTCAATCGCGATTTGTTTCGCCAGTCCAGACTGATGGCAATGGCAAACGCCGCCACTTGCACCAGAGAACCGATAGTGATCGCGACATATGCACTGTAGAGGCCAAGACTGGCGCTGAAGAAGCCAGCCACGAGGGTCGCGGCCAGGCCGATCCCGTAGCAGACGGCCATGCGGCTAGACAGGCCGGCGGCGAAGGCGGCCGAGGCCAGGATCGACACGCAGTAGAACGGGCCGGCCGAGATGGCCGCCATGGTCAGCGGACCCAATTGTCCCGCGAACTCGGGACCATAGACGATGCGCAGCACCTGCACGCCGACCAGGCGCACGGCGACGACGGCGACGATCGAGACCCCGACGGCCAGCGCCAGGCCGATGCCGGTCTGCCGGATGAAGCCGCGCCGGTCGTGGGCGCGCACCGCCGAGGCCAGACGGGGCAGCAGAAGCTGGCCGACGGTGGCGAAGGCGACGCCGCCGACGGCGACGAAGTGGAAGGTGGCGGCGAACACGCCCAGCGCCTCGTTGCCGATCCGCTCCAGCGCGTAGCGGGGGGCGTTGGAGTTCAGCGACATCAGCACCGACGACAGGGCCATGGGCGCGGAAACCAGCGCCAGGCTCATGCGCCGCTTGACCGTTTCCGGCGTGCGGTCCCAGACCTGACGGAGCGTGACGGGATTGGCCATGCGGCGCTCGGCGATCAGCGCCGCGGCGCCCCAGACCCCGGCCAGGATCAGCAGCGCCAGCCCCAGATTGTGGGTCAGCCAGTAGGCCAGCGGGAAGACGATCGTCGACACCACCAGGCGGCTGATGCTGACCTCGACGATCAGGCGGACCTGGGAGTCCCGCTGCAGGAAGCCGTAGGACAGGTCGAAATAGCCCTCGGCGAAGCGCAGGGCGAACACCCCGAAGGCCAGCCACAGAGCCTCGGGACCGCGCCCCGAGAGGGCCAGGCCGGCCATCAGCACCAGATAGATCACCGCCGGCAGAACCGTGCGCAGGAAGGTGAAATCGGCGTCCTCGACGCCGTCGACGCGCTTGGAGACCACCTGCTGGCGCAGGGACATCCAGGCCATGTAGCCGGCGGGCACGGCGATGCCCTGCAGGAAGGCGAACTCGCCCAGGCGGTGCGGCCCTTCCGAGCGCGCGACCAGGGCCATCATCAACCATTGCAAAGCCGCGGGCGTAATACTGGCCAACATCAGGCCGATACTCTGGGCGCCTAGCCGACGCATACCCTGAAGCTTGGGCTTATCGGCGAAAACTGCTTCTTCCGTATCCCCTCGCGGGTCGGAGACGGACATGCGCACCCTCATCGATACAATTCGCGCTGGCTTTCACACGTAGGCCTTTCGGATGCAAGGCCAGCGTCATACACGGGGCGCAATACTTAAGAGGAGCAGTCGATGCGCTTCGAAAAGGGCGATGAAATGACTAGACGAGTGGCGCTGCTGTCCACGGAGTATCCGCCCTATCCTGGCGGTATCGCCACCTATGTCGGCGGCATCGCCAAGGCGCTGGCCGCCCTGGGCCACCGGCCGACCATCATCGGCGTGGGCCCCGAGGCGCCCGAGGCGTCCGAAGGCGTCGAGACCCGCCACATCGCCCTGCCCGCCTATTCGCACAAGCAGCTGCCGCTGATCGCCCGCAAGACCCGCGCCCTGCTGGCGGCCGAGGACTACGACGTGATCTTCGCCTGCGACTACCGGATGATCATGGCGATCGGCTGGCTGAACCGCCGCGCCAGGATGGTGGCCGGCGTGCACGGCACCGACATCAAGAGCAAGATCCTGACGAGCCTGGGCGCGGCCGGCGTCTATCGCCCGCTGCGCAACTTCCGCAAGGTGGTGGCCAACAGCGAGTTCACCAAGAGCGAGCTGCTGAGCAACCACCCCTATGTGGATCCGGGCAAGGTGGATCCGGTGCCCCTGGGCGTCGACGCCTTCTGGCGCGAGCCCGACGTCGGCAGCGACGTCCTCGAGCGCCTGGCCATCGGCGAGGACCGCATCGTGCTGGTCTCGGCCGGCCGGCTGGAGCGCCGCAAGGGCCAGAACATCACCATCGCCGCCCTGGAGCGCCTGCCGCCGCACCTGCGCGAGCGCGTCACCTACCTGATCGTCGGCAAGCCGGTCGAGGCCGACTACACCGCCGAGCTGGAGGCGGCGATAGCCGCCGGCGCGGCCGACGTGCGCCTGCTGGGCGTGGTCACGCGCGAGGACATCCGCGCCCTGTACCACCGCGCCCACGCCCTGATGCACACGGCGACCTACATCCCGCGCAAGGCCGAGGGTTTCGGCCTGGTCATCGCCGAGGCCGCCGCGGCCGGCGCCCCGGCGATCGCCTCGCGCGTCGACGCCATCCCCGAGGTCGCCATCGACCAGGTCACAGGCCTGCTGACCAACGACGGCGATCTCGACGACGTGGCGCGCGCGATCACCGCCCTGATCGAGGAACCGGGCCTGCGCGAACGCCTGGCGGCCGGCGCCAAGGCCCGCAGCGACATGTACGTGTGGGAAGTGGCCGCCAAGGCCGTGCTCAACGAGGCGGCCTGACGCACCAGGAAACGTGGAGCGCCGCCGACGCGGCGCTCCACGGTCTTTTTCAGCCTAGCGGAACAGGCCCTGCTCTTCGAGGCGGCGCGCCATGAACGCCGAGCCCGACTTGGTCAGGTGACCGTAGTCGAACTGCACCGGCGAGCCGTCCGGCAGCGTCTGCACGCAGCGATCGGCCGAGCACAGCGCCTGGTAGGTCGAGACGTAGGACACGCCCTCGCGTCGGGCCAGAACCCGCATTTCCTTGTCCAGCTGACCGGCTTCCGGCACCCGGTGCTCGGCCGGCAGGTGCGGCTTGCCTTCAGTCAGGGCGCGGGCGATCAGGCGCGGCAGCGGCGCGTCGTATTCCACGATCGGCCCGACCAGCACGACGCTGAGGCCGCGCGTGCGCAGGGCCCGCACGGTCTCGACCAGCCCCGGCATGTCCTCGGCGCGCCAGCGGGCGGCGATGATCACCCGGCGCGGCGTGTTGTGCTTGAGGAAGTCGTCATAGACCAGGCCCATGATCGCGTCGCAGGCCGGCTTGGCGTTGGCGGCGCGCTTTAGGACTGGCTTGCAGCCCGTCGCGGTGGCCTGGAGGATCACGTCGCTCGACTGGGTCTGCGCCAGGCCGCTCCACAGCTGGGCGGCGTGGCTGTCGCCGACCAGCACGTCGTAGGGCTTGCCCACGGGCGGCGTCAGGCAGGTCTTGCGGTCGTAGTCTTCCAGGCGGTGACCCGAGGCGATGAAGCACTTGCCGCCGCGATAGGCCGGGTCGGCCTCGTAGGACAGCCAGCTGGCCATCTCGCGCGCCTGCGGGGGGAAGCGCTCGGGCCAGCCCTTGGTGGCGACCAGGCCGCCGAACACGGCCAGCAGCACGGCCGACCAGACGCCGACCACGATCAGCAGCCGGCGGGTCGAGAACAGGTCCTGGCGACGGAACGGCCGCTCGACGATCCACCACGAGGCCACGCCCAGCGCCAGGCTGGCCAGGACGAGGACCACCTTGACCAGCAGCAGCGAGCCGTTGGCCAGCAGCACGGCGTTGCTCTGCTGGAAGACGATCAGCGGCCAGTGCACCAGATAGAGCGAATAGGAGATCTTGCCGATGAACACCGCCGGCGGCAGCGACAGGCCGCGATTGACCAGTGAGCCGCCGCAGCCGCCCAGCCAGATCAAGGCCGCCGCGCCCAGGCAGGGCGGCAGGGCCGCCATCCCTGGGAAAGGCGTGGAACGGCCGTAGAGGAAAAGCGGTCCGACGATGCAGGCCACGGCGACGACGCCGATCACCTGGCGCAGCCAGGCCGGCGGCCGCCAGCCGAGCGGCAGGATGGCCAGCGCCGAGCCCAGCATGAGCTCCCAGGCGCGAGAGTACGGCAGGTAGAAGGCGGTGCTGGTGTCGATCGCCACGGTGATCACGGCGGCGACGAACGAGACCGCCGCAATACCCGCGATCACCGCCAGCCAGGTCCGCAGCGAGCGGCGGCGCAGCAGGAACAGCAGCGGCGGCAGCAGCAGGTAGTACTGCTCCTCGACGGCCAGCGACCAGGTGTGCAGCAGGGGCTGGGTGGCGGCGTGGGCGGCGAAGTAGTCCGAAGTCGCCCAGAAGAAGATGTTCGACACGCTGGCCAGGGCCGCCAGGCCCGAGCGTCCGAAATCGTCGAGCTCGGACGGCAGCAGCAGCATGAAGGCCGCCGCCGTCGTGACGGTCATGGTCGCCAGCAGGGCCGGGATGATCCGGCGGATGCGGCGCACATAGAAGGTCGAGATCGAGAACGACTGCCCAACGATCTCCTTGCGCAGGATCGAGGTGATCAGGAAGCCGGAGATGACGAAGAACACGTCGACGCCGACATAGCCGCCGGCCAGGGTGCCGAAGCCCGCGTGGAACAGCAGCACCGACATGACCGCGACGGCGCGCAGGCCGTCGATGTCGGCGCGATAGGCCAGCGAGGCATGCTGGGCGGAGGCCGGAGCCGCGCTTTCGCGGGTCGCGGCGGAGGGCAGGACGGCGTCGTCCGCGGTCAGGGCGCTGCTGGTCACGAGGCGTCTCCGCTGGCGGCTGGGGAGGAGGCGTTGGAGGTCGGGGCCCGGAAACGGGCGGGTCGCGAGGGGGGCGGAGCCAGGCGGGCGCGGACGCCCTCCATGCCGCCGGCGGCGACGGCGTAGGCGGCCGCCAGCCCCAGCGGCCCCCAGAAGCAGAACATCTTCATCGTCGCCACCGACCAGCCGGCCAGGACCGTGCCGAACAGGGTGGCCACGATGGCCACGGCGATCAGCGGCAGCCGTCCGGTGGCTTCACGGTAGCGGTTGGCCGCGCGGCCGGTGATCTGCACCATGACGCAGCCCATGGCCGTCCAGACCAGCACGCCGATCCCGCCCAGTTCGGCGGCCAGCCGCGAGTGCAGCGAGAACGACGGGAAGAACGACGAGTTCGGGTCGGTCATCCAGCGGACGAACTCCCAGCTCAGCGCCCAGCTGGGGATGGTCGAGGCCACGTAGAAGCCGTACTGCCCCATGCCCACGCCCAGCAGCGGATGCTGCAGGAACAGCTTGATCTGGATGGCCACCGTGCCGAAGCGCGTGACGTTCGAGACCTGGCCCGACTGCATTATGGACTCGGCGATCTGGTCGCTGTTGAGCGCGATGTAGAGCAGCGGCAGCAAGTTGGCGGCGATGAACAGGATCAGCACCACCCGCCAGGCCATGCGGAAGCTGAAGCCGCGCATGCGCAGGATCTGGTCGATCAGGAAATAGGCGGCCGTGATGATCATCACCCCGACCAGGGCGGTCCGGCCGGAGATGAAGCCGAACACCACCAGCAGCGCCGTGCACACGAAGATCAGCGGCTTGAAGGCCGAGCGGACCGGCGAGCGCAGATACGAATAGGCGAACGGCAGGATGAAGATCTGGAACGCGCCGAAATTGGACGGCTCGTAGGTGATGCTGTGGATCCGCCCCGGAATGAAGTGGCCCCGTCCGACCGCGGCGTGCAGGAACTTGCTCGAGAAGGCGGTGTAGGCCGTGGTCACCGGACCGATGTGCCAGGCCATGAACTCGATGCAGCCGACGACCGCGGCCACGACCAGCACGATCATCAGCGGGCGCATGACATACTTGTCGAAGTCGTAGATCGCCGCGTTGCGGATCAGGTGCGCATAGTAGAGGCCGAACACCAGCACCATGGTGCTGGTCATCATCTTCTCGCCGCCGCCGCGGTTGCGGAAGTTGGCGACCGAGATCTCGTTGAAGTTCACGACCATCGACAGAAAAATGACGAGCGCGAACAAGCCGAGAAAGACTGTCAGCGTCTTGTCGATCGACAGCCGGCCATCACGGAAGAAACTGAACGCGATCAGCGGCGTGGCGAACACCGCAAAGATCGCATAGGCCTCATGGCCAAGCTCTCCGAGCGGCGAGAACGAGAATTCGCCGTTGAACGGAAAAATAAACACAGAAAACGCGATGAGCAGAAAGCTGACGTTTGTCACGCGCGACTGCGTAACGCGACCAGTCGCCCGGCTCGACGCGAGCGAATTCTGCCTAGCGGACATGAAGACCATGCTTGTTACGATATCCGTAGC
The DNA here is from genome assembly GCF_057586355.1 of Caulobacter sp. SRI_008. NCBI lineage: Bacteria > Pseudomonadati > Pseudomonadota > Alphaproteobacteria > Caulobacterales > Caulobacteraceae > Caulobacter > Caulobacter sp. SRI_008. The sequence goes on along the minus strand of NZ_JBYCZS010000004.1, from coordinate 195,819 downwards.
GACGCCGTCTCGTGATCGTCGCCTGGACGCCGCGGCAACTCTTCTCGGTGCGTGTAGCAGCCTCCTCGCTCCAGGGGAAGCGAGGCGCCGCAGCGCAACACAGAGATCATGCAATTTTCACGCGGCGCCGTCGGAAGAGGCGGACGGCGGCGGCCCCCGCGTCAGTCGGGGCGCGACGAGACCGCCGGGGCCGGCGCGACCGTGGGCTTGCGCGAGAGGGTCTTGGCGAAGTCGATCATCGGCGCCTCGATGAAGCGATAGGTCAGGCTGGCCAGCGCCGCGGAGACCGCCATCACCGAAACATAGAGGACGATGAAGGCGGCCGTCGGCCAGCCTTCGAGCCGGGCGACCACCGTGTCCAGCACGTGCAGGACCAGGAAATGCAGCAGATAGACGCTGAAGCTGATCTTGCCGATGTAGCGCAGGACGCGGTTGTCGATGATCGGCCAGGACGCCTGCATCGTGAAGAAGACAAGCCCCGTCAGCATGGCGCTGACGACCAGCGGATTGCGCAGCGGCCCGAAGCCGAACGCGCCGACGCCGCAGAGAAGCAGCAGCACGGCCAGCACACCACCGTTGGCGTAGGGACGCAGCCGCTGGACCGCCGGCGCCGCTCCCAGATGATAGACCACCACGCCGAACAGAAAGGCCGGCAGGTTGGTGAGGAAGCCGAAATGGACGAAGTGCGAAAGCGCCTCGGCCTCCACCCGCCCCGCCAGCAGGACCGGCAAGGCCAGCCGGGAGATCACCGACAGCGCCACCCCCGCGACGGCCACGACGAGCGCGCGCCTCAGGGTGGTCATCGTGGCCAGCAGGAACGGGAAGATGAAGTAGAACAGCGCCTCGCAGGCGATGCTCCAGCCGCCGGGGACGATGTCGTTGATCGCGCTGGGCGACAGGCCGTGCACGAAGAACACGGTGAGCAGCACGTTCTTGACCACGGCCGCGTCGATCTCGTAGCCCGGCGAAGTGATCCCCCGCAGCGCCAGATAGAGCACCACCGCCAGATAGAACATCGGCGCGATCCGGAAGAAGCGCCTGATGTAGAAGTCCCTGGCGACGAAGGCGCGGCCGGCATAGGCGCCGAACATCGTGAAAGCGCTGACGATGAAGAACAGCTGGACGCCGCGGAACCCGAAGCTGGCGAAGCGTTCGAGCGCGAACGGAAGGCTCGGGATCGCCTGGCCGACGTGTATCAGCACGACCCCGCAGATCGCGAGCCCGCGCAAACCGTCGAGATAGCTGAGCCGCGCCCCGCCGATCGGCGCGGCCGGTCGCGCCGCCTCGAGCGCGGCCGCATTTTCATGCCGCTGATCCATCGCCCCCGACCTTCCCCGCCCAGAACGAACACCCCTCCAGGAGGCATTCACCGGGCGCTCCACCCATAGCCGATCGCGACGCCGAGCGACAGGCCCGCCCTCCGCCAAACTCAACCAGGGGAAGCTTTGTCAAAAATCTCGTCCACTTCGAGCAAAAATTAGGCAAGAGCCGCGAAGAGCCCCATCCACGACTCCATGCATACCTCAAATTTCCCCGTATATCGAAATAATGGCGCCAACTTGCTTCGAATTTATATTACCATCGGCTCGCAACGCACAAAAGCATGCAAAATCAACACGACAGTCATCTTAACTATAGATCGATTCACGCCCAGTAAGCTTGACCATTACATATCTTTCGGGAGCACAATTCATGGAACGTCGTTTTTTCATCGGCGCAATGGCGTCATTGATCGGCGCCGTTTCGGTGAGCGAGAGCCTGGCCGCTTCAAACCAGGCGGCCGGTCAGGCTGCGCGCGTGAAGATAGCGCCCATCGGTGACAGCCGGACGGCGATCGTCACCTTCGATCTTAACCGCATCCAGGGCGCGTCGCAGTGCCACTACAACTGGGCGAACATGCTGCACCGGCAGCGCTTCCCCCTCTCCGGCGTGTTCGCCACCTCGGGCTTCACCTCGACCCAGGCGCTCGACTGGCTGCCTTCCGCCCTCGACTCGGGCGCGGCGTTCCTGTCGATCCTGCTCGGCGTCAACGACGTCGCCGCCGGGCTTCCCGTCAGCCAGACGGTGGCCAACATCAACTACATGATCGCCAAGGCGCAGGCCGCCGGCATGCGGGTCTTCCTGTTCACCGACCCCGGCAACCAGGCGATGAGCGTCAGCCAGGCGGCCAGTTTCCACGGCTCGGGCGGCCTCAACGATCAGCTGCGCGCCATCGCGGCCGCCAGCGGCGGCCAGGTGATCCTGGTCGACTGGATCCCGATCCTGCTGTCCAGCACCAGCCCCATCACGTTCCGCTCCGGCTATTCCTATGACGGCATACATCTGGACGTGCCGGGGGCCATCGCCGGCGGCGACTTCTTCGCCAGCGTCGCGGGTCCCTACCTGCCGGCCGAAGCCGATCCGGCCCCCAGCGGCAACCTCGTCATCAATCCCGACTTCGCCACCGCCACCGGCGGCTCGCCCGGCGCCGGCAACAGCGGCGTGCTGCCCTACAAGTTCTCGGGCGGCGTGGACAACGCCAACTGCGGGGCGGTGTTCTCGCTGAACACCCGCGCGGACGGGCTCAAGGAGATCGTCGCCGCCGTCACCACGGCCAACGCCGCCACCGCGCTGGGCGGCGTCCGCGTCAACCAGGCCCTGCCCATCGCCCAGTTCCCGAAGAGCGGGCGGTTCCTGGTCGGCTGCCAGATCGACGTCGACGCCGGCTTCACGAACCTGGCCGACGTCGGCTGCCAGCTTGACTACAACTACAGCGACGGCACCTTCGCCCAGGCCTTCCAGGCCCGGTCTTCCAGCGGCAAGCGGGTGATCCCCTCGACGGGCGCCCGAAAGCTGACGGTGGAAAGCCTGCCCCACATCGTTTCCGACACCAAGACCCTGACCAGCGTCACCGTGCGCATGACCGCGCGCTGCCTCGGCGCCGGCCAGGCGACCGTTCGCATGCGCAGGCCCTGGGTGGTCCCCGCCTAGCCCCGATCCAAGCCGGAGGAGAACCGCCGTGCAGAATAGACGACTGTTCCTGGCCCAGGGCGCCGCCCTGGCCGCCGCGCCCGGGCTGGCTTCGGCCCGCGACAGCCTGCCCGTCTACCGCGCCGCCGACCTGGCCGACAGCGTCGGGGTCTGCACGCACCTGTCGTGGGGCAGCACTGTCTACACCACCAAGTTCGACCAGCTGCTGCCGCTGATCGTCGACGCGGGCATCAAGCACATTCGCGAAGAGGTGTTCGTCAAGACCGACTACCCCTACAACTATCCCTACTTTCAGAAATGCCGGGCGCTGGTGGCGCAGGGCGTGCGCTTCTGCTGCATCGCCGCCCGCCTCAACCCCGAGCCGACCCCCGACGACTTTCTCTATATCGAGAAGACCTATGACAACATGGACGGCGGGATCGAATACTTCGAAGGCGTGAACGAGCCGAACCTCTCAAGCTACACCAACTGGCAGGAGGCGAGCGTGCGGATGCAGATGTACCTGTACAACGCCGTCCGCAACTCGGCCAAGCTCGGCGCGGTGGGCGTCGTGGCCCCGAGCTATACCGGCAATGCGGGGAGCGTGGTCGGCGACATCAGCGGCTATGTCGACTACGGCAACGTCCACTCCTACCCGGGCGGCAACCACCCCGAGACGGTCAGCGCGGGCGCGGTGGACCGCTACATGGCGGCGGCCCGGGTGAACACGCCGCAGAAGCCGGTGATCTCGACCGAGACCGGCTACCACAGCGCCATGACGACGACGAAGTCGCACCCGCCCACGCCGCCGGAAATCATCGCCCGCTACCTGCCGCGCCGGCTGATGATCCAGTTCCTGCGCGGGATGACGCGCTCGTATCTCTATGAGTTCGCCGACTCCCGGGAGCGCGGCGAGGCCGACCCGGAATCCCACTTCGGCCTGGTCGACGCCAGCGCCACGCCCAAGGCTTCGTACCTGGCCGTGAAGAACCTGATCGCCATGTTCGCCGACACGGGCGACAGCTATGCGAGCAGCGTCGACATCTCGGTCTCGGGCGGGACCAGCGTCTACGCCGCCGTGTTCCAGCGCTCCGACGGCGACTACCTGGTGCCGATCTGGCGCGGCGTGGCCGACTACAACCCGACCACCCGCACCCTGATCGAGACCTCCAGCGAGGCCGTGCAGCTGGACGCCGCAGAAGCGCTCACCCTGGTGGACGTCCGCGCCCTGACCAACGCCGGCGAGGTGGTCACCACCATCGACGGCCGCCGGGGAACCAGCTTCAACCTGACCGTCGACAGCGCCATGCGGGTGGCCCGCTTCCGGCGCTAGCCCGCGGGCGCTTTCGCCGCCCCGGCTCAGCCGGAGGGTGCTTGTGCGGGAACCGCGCTGGTTCCAGTCTCAAGGCGAAGCTGGATGCCCGCGATGCGTCATCTGTCGGCCTCGCTCCCCGCTATCCCCGGCGCCGCCCGTCTCGAAATTCTCAACCGGCGGATGGAGGGCCTGCGCGCCCTTGCCGAGATCCAATCGCTGCTGGCCAGCAGCGACGTCGGCGTCGACGACTTCATGCAGATCGTGGTCGACAGCGTCCACCGGCTGATGGCCGGGCGCGGCGCCGTGGTCGAGCTCGTCGACGGCGACCAGATGGTCTATCGCGCGGTCAGCGAAGGCTATGCCGAGCATCTGGGCCTGCGCCTGCCCCGCGCCGGCAGCCTGTCGGGCCTGTGCGTCGAACAGGCCGCCATCCTGGTGTGCGAGGACAGCGAGACCGATCCCCGCGTCGACCGCGACGCCTGCCGCCGGGTGGGCCTGCGCTCGATGGTCTGCGCGCCCCTGTTCGACGGCGAGCAGGCGGTGGGCGTGCTGAAGGCCATGGCCGGCGAGGCCACCGCCTTCAATGTCGAGGAGATCGAGCTGCTGCGCCACATGAGCCAGACGCTGGGCGCGGCCATCGCCACGCGGGCCGGGGTCAGCGACCTGCGCCGGCTGCTGCAGGAGCGGACGGCGGCCCTGGAGCGGGTGGAGCGGCGCAACCAGCGGCTGGCCCAGCTGACCCTCGACCTGGCCGACGCCAAGCACGAGGCCGAGGCGGCCAACCGCGCCAAGTCGGAGTTCCTGGCGGCGATGAGCCACGAGCTGCGCACGCCCCTGAACGGCCTGGTCGGGTTTTCGGAACTGCTGGCCCGCGACGCGCTGTCCGGCGACGAGCGCGGGCGCTATCGCGGCTTCGTGCGCGACGCCGCCCGGGCCCTGCTGGCCATCGTCGACGACATTCTGGACCTCTCCCGCGTCGAGGCCGGCAAGCTGATGCTGGAAGACGGCGTCGTGGCTCCCGCGCGGCTGGTCGACAGCTGCGCGGCCATGGCCCGTCCCGACGCCGAAGCCAAGGGGCTGGCGCTGAGCCTTCAGATCGCGCCGGGGACGCCGGAGGCGATCGCCGGCGACCCGACCCGCCTGCGTCAGGTGCTGCTGAATCTCGTGACCAACGCCGTGAAGTTCACCGCCGAGGGAAGCGTGATCCTGTCGGTCGCGCCCGCCGGAGACGACCGCCTGCGCTTCACGGTCGCCGACACCGGCCCGGGCATCGCCCCCGAGGCGCGGGAGCGTCTGTTCCAGCCGTTCGGCCAGGTCGATTCCACCATCCACCGCCGCTATGGCGGCACGGGTCTGGGCCTGGCGATCTGCAAGCGGCTGGTCGAGCTGATGGGCGGAACCATCGACGTCGACAGCGAGGTCGGCAAGGGCTCGACCTTCTGGTTCGAGATCCCCGCCCGCCCCGCCGACCGCCCGGCCGAAGACGATCCCCCCGCCATGGCCGCCAAGGACGAGGCCCTGCGCATCCTGGTCGTCGACGACGCCGAGATGAACCGCGCCCTGGCCGAGGCCGTGCTGCGCTCGGCCGATCACGCGGTGGACTGCGCCGACGGCGGGGCGGCGGGCGTCGAGGCCGTGCGCGCGCGGGCCTATGACGTGGTGCTGATGGACGTGCGGATGCCGGGCATGGACGGCCTGGCGGCGACGCGGGCGATCCGCGCCCTGTCCTTCCCGGCCAGCGCCACGCCGATCCTGGCCCTGACGGCCAATGCGGTGAAGGCCGAGATCGACGCCTGCCTGGCCGCCGGCATGGACGGCCACGTGGCCAAGCCGATCGACATCGCCACTCTGCTGACCCGGGTGCGCGACGCCGCCCGGCTCAGCCGGCCGCGGCGCTAGTCGCCCCTCAATCCCCGATGAACCGGTACCCCACGCCCGGTTCGGTCAGCAGGATCTTCGGGTGGGCCGGGTCGGCCTCCAGCTTCTGGCGCAACTGGCCGACGAAGACCCGCAGGTACTGGGTGTCGTGCATGTGGGCCGGACCCCAGACCGAGGTCAGCAGCTCCTTGTGGGTCAGCACCTTGCCGCGCCCCAGGGCCAGGCGGGCCAGGACCTCGTATTCGCGCGGCGAGACCTTCACCACCGCCCCGTCGCGGGTGACCAGGCGCTTTTCGAGATCGAGCTCGACGGCCCCGGCGCGGATCGGGCCGGCCGGCGCCTGGGTCGCCGCCCGCTGGCGCAGGGCCACCCGCAGGCGGGCCAGCAGTTCGCCGACCCCGAACGGCTTTTCGACATAGTCGTTGGCGCCCTTGTCGAGGGCGTCGATCTTCTCGATCTCGCGATCGCGGGCCGACAGGATCAGGATCGGCCCGTCATAGAAGGCGCGGGCCTTCTCCAGCACCTCCTTGCCGTCCATGTCGGGCAGGCCGAGGTCCAGCACGACGGCGTCCGGCGACCACAGGGCGATGCCGCGCAGGCCCTCCTGGCCGCCGTCGGCGCGCAGCGGGTCGTAGCCGGCCGCGTCGAGCGCGGGGGCGAGGAACCGGTGGATCTGCGGCTCGTCGTCGATGACCAGGATGCGGGGGCGAAGCGCGCTCATGACCTGCTCATAGCAGATGGTGGGGCGTGGCGACGCCCTTGGGCAGGCTGATCAGCATCCGCGTGCCCTTGCCGTCGTGGATCGGGCTGGCGGCGGCGATGCGACCGCCCATGGCCTCGACGAAGCCCTTGGCGATGGCCAAGCCAAGTCCAACGCCCTGGCTGGCGCCCGGCGAGCGGTCGCTGGGGTCCTGCAGGCGGCGGAATTTCTCGAACACCCGCTCGAGGTCCGCCGGCGGAATGCCCCGGCCTTCGTCCTCGATGCTGATGACGACGTGAGCGCGGTCCTCGTAGGCGGCGACCTCGATGCGCGCCCCAGGCGGACTGTAGGCGATGGCGTTCTCCAGGATGTTGACCGCCACCTGCTCCAGCAGGTTCGGGTCGGCCTGGACCAGGCTCAGCGTCTCAGGGAAATCCCGCACCAGCACCCGGCCGTCGAGGCGGCGAGCCACGCGGTCGGCGGCGGCGGCCAGCACGTCGCGGGCGTCGATCCAGTCGGTGCGCAGCTTCAGGCCGCCGCCCTCGATGCGGGTCATGTCCAGCAGGTTGGCGACGTAGCCGTTGAGGCGCTCGGCCTCCTCCTTGATGCCCAGCGCCAGGTCGGCGCGCGCCGGCGGGGCCAGCTTGTCGCCATAGTCGATCAGGGTGGTGGCCGCGCCCAGCACCGTGGTCAGGGGCGTGCGCAGGTCGTGGCTGATGGAGTTCAGCAGGGCGTTGCGGAAGCGGTCGGAGCGGCGCAGGGCCTCGGCCTCGACCGCCCCGGCGGCCAGTTCGGCGCGCTGCAGGGCCACCGCGCCCTGGTCGAGCAGGGCCAGCAGCAGGCGCTCCTCGTCGGAGCCGGAGACCACGGTCCCGGCCTCGATCCCGGCCACGCCGGCGCGGGCGCCCAGGCCCTCCAGCGGCCAGAAGGTCCAGGCGGCCTGAGGCAGGGTGCCGGTGCCGGCGCCGGCCGGTTCGCCCTTCTCCCAGGCCCAGCGGGCGGCGGCCATGGGGGCGGTCCCCAGATCCGTAAGGTCGGGCGCGCCGGCGGCGGGGGCCAGTTCGTCGCCCTCCGGCAGGAATACCACCGCCCGCGCACCGGAGGCGGCGGCCGCCTGCTCGGCCAGGGCCTTGGCCACGGCGGCCTTGCCCGAGGCGGCCGAAAGCGTGCGGCTGGCGGCCAGCAGGCTGGTCACCCCCGCCGCCCGCTTCTGCGAGCCGATGGCCTGGTCGCGCACCCGGCCCGCGAGACCGCCGGTGGCCAGGGCCACGGCCCAGAACACGATCAGGGTCAGCACGTCGGTCGGCGAGCCGATGGCCAGGCTGTAGCGCGGGGCCAGGAAGAAGTAGTTGTAGACGAGGAAGGCCGCCGTCGCCGCCGCCAGGGCCGGACGCAGGCCGTGCATGACCCCGGCCGCCAGCACGGCGGCCAGATAGATCATCCCCAGCTCGACCCGGTCGAAGGCCGTATCCAGCGCCCAGGCCACCAGGCTGGCGGCGACCACGAAGCCGCCGCCGGTCAGGTAGGCGGGCCAGTCGAAGCGGCGCGGTCTGGGAACCGGCGGCTCGACGCTCCCCTCCCCGCCCGCGCCGGTGACCACGTGGATCGCCTCGCCCCGGGCCTCACGCAGCAGGGCGGCGGCCAGGGAGCGGCCGGTCAGTTCCTTCCAGCGCGAGTCCCGCGACTTGCCGATCACGATCTGGGTGACGTTGTTGCGCCGCGCCCAGGCCATGACCGTGGCGACCACGTCGGTCCCGGTCAGCACGACGGTCGAGCCGCCCAGCTGCTCGGCCAGCTTCAGGGCCTCGCGGGTGCGGGCGGCGGCGGTCTCGGGCGGCGGCGGACGGTCGGGGCGCTCGACATGGGCCAGGGTCCAGGGCGCGTCCATCATCATGTCCGACAGCCGCCGGCCGGCCCGGACCAGCATGGAGGCCATGGCGTCGCCGCCGGCCAGGACGAGGATCCGCTCGCCCGCCGCCCACGGCCCCTCGACGCCCTTCTCGCGCATGGCCGCGACCAGCTGGTCGTCGACCGTCTGGGCCGCGCGGCGCAGCGCCAGTTCGCGCAGGGCGGTGAGGTTCTCGACCTTGAAGAAGTTCTCCGACGCCAGGCGGGCCGTCTCGGGCACATAGACCTTGCCCGCCGCCATCCGCTCGCGCAGCTCGTCGGGGGTGATGTCGATCAGCTCGATGTCGTCGGCGCGGGCCAGGGCGCTGTCGGGCACGGTCTCGCGCTGGCGGGCGCCGGTGATGCGCAGCACCACGTCGACCAGGCTTTCCAGGTGCTGGACGTTCAGGGTGGTCCAGACGTCGATGCCGGCCGCCAGGATCTCCTCGACGTCCTGCCAGCGCTTGGGATGGCGCGAGCCGGGCGCGTTGGAGTGGGCGTATTCGTCGACCAACAGCAGCTTCGGCCGCCGCTCCAGGGCCGCGTCGAGGTCGAACTCCAGATAGCTGCGCCCCCGGTTCTCGGCCGGACGGCGGGGCAGGACGTCCAGCCCGCGCAGCAGGCTCTCGGTCTCGCGGCGGCCGTGGGTCTCCACGACGCCGACCAGCACGTCCTGGCCTTCCGCCTTCCGACGACGGGCGGCGCGCAGCATCTCGTAGGTCTTGCCCACGCCCGGCGCCATGCCCAGGAACACCTTGAGGCGCCCCCGGCGGGCCTTGTTGGCGGCCGCCAGAAGCGCCTCGGGGTCGGGGCGGCCCCTTTCGGGGTATGAAGAGGGGTCGCCCGCCAAGGCCTAGCCGACCATCGGGAAGCGCTCGTCCAGGGCGCGGTTGACGTCCAGCACGTTGACGCGCGGCTGGCCGATGAAGCCCAGCAGCGGCGGCTTCACGGCCGCCTCGATCATCCCCAGCACCTCGCCGCGCGGGGCGTTGCGGGCGGCGGCGATGCGCGGGGCCTGCAGGCGGGCATAGGCCGGCGAGACGTCCGGATCCAGGCCCGAGCCCGAGGTCGTGACCGCGTCGGCCGGAATGGCCGCACCGTGAAACTCGGCCCGCAGGGCGGCGGCGTCGGTCTTCTCGCGCTCGATCAGCTTGTCGTTCAGCGGACCCATGTTGGAGCCGCTGGATGCGCCGGCGTCGTAGCCGTTCCCGGCGGCCGACGGACGGCCGTGCAGGTACTCGGCCTTGGCGAAGACCTGGCCGATCAGCTCGGAGCCGACCACCTGGCCATGGCGGTCATGAACCAGCGAGCCGTTGGCCTGCTGCGGGAACGCCGCCTGGGCCACGCCGGTGATCGCCAGCGGATAGGCCAGGCCCAGAAGGACGGTGAACAGGCCCATCGAGACGAGGGCCGGACGAAGATGCTTCAGCATGTGGGCCTCCTCTAGAACACGGCCTTGAGCGTGGCGACGGCGCGGCTGTCGTACAGCTTGCCGAAGTCATGCTCGGACGTGTCGTGATAGCGCAAGTCCAGCGCCAGCTTGTCGGTGAAATTCCAGGTCCCGCCCAGATTCCAGGTCGTGTAGTCGCCGGGGCCGGCATAGGTCTGGCGGCCCAGGGCGGCCGAGACGCTGATGGCCTTGGCGAGCGGATAGCCGCCATTGACCTCATAGTAGGTCGCCTCTTCGGCGGTCCCGAAGCCGTCGGGGCTGTGGAACACCGCGGCCCCCACCCCACCCTTGCCGGCCGGAACGCTGGCGGCGACCTTCAGCTCGGCGTTGCCGTAGTCGGCCCCGCCCGGCGCGCCGACATAGCCGTAGTAGATGACGCCCAGGTCGAGGGTCGCGGGACCCAGGGTGGGCTTCACGCCCGCATAGAGGTCCACCTCGGCGTCGGTCTTGTCGCCGAAGTCGACGTTCGAGGCCCAGACGCCGGCGTAGACCTTGCCGGCGGTCAGGTCGGCGCCGCCGAAGACCTGCGGGTCTTCATCGGTCTGGCTGACGCCTCGGAACACATAGTCTGAGGCCGCGCCGAGGTTGAAGGTCACGCTGGGGGCCTCGGCGCGGGCGGCGCCGGCCAGGGCGAAGACGAGGCCCGAGGCCATCAGCAGCGAAGAGAACTTGGACATTTGATAGAGCGCCTTTCACGACGCGAGGAGTTCGGCGGCCTTGGCCGCCAGGAAGACGAGCCCGATCGCCCCGAGGCCGAAGACGAGGTCCGGAACGATCGGGCGGTTCATCAGGCCAGGCCCAGGGTCGAGACGATCATGTCGATCAGCTTGATGCCGACGAACGGGGCGACCAGGCCGCCCAGGCCGTAGATCAAGAGGTTGCGCGACAGCAGCTTGCCGGCGCCGATGGCGCGGTACTTCACGCCCTTCAGGGCCAGGGGGATCAGGGCGACGATCACCAGGGCGTTGAAGATCACCGCCGACAGGATGGCGCTCTGCGGGCTGTGCAGCTTCATGATGTTCAGCCCGCCCAGGGCCGGCAGGGCGACCACGAACATCGCCGGGATGATGGCGAAGTACTTGGCCACGTCGTTGGCGATCGAGAAGGTCGTCAGGGCGCCGCGGGTGATCAGCATCTGCTTGCCGACCTCGACGATCTCGATGACCTTCGTGGGGTCGCTGTCGAGATCGACCATGTTGCCGGCCTCGCGGGCGGCCTGGGCGCCGGTCTGCATGGCCACCCCGACGTCGGCCTGGGCGAGCGCGGGCGCGTCGTTGGCGCCGTCGCCGCACATGGCCACCAGCCGGCCCTTGGCCTGCTCGGCGCGGATCAGGCGCAGCTTGTCCTCGGGGGTGGCCTCCGCCAGGAAGTCGTCGACCCCGGCCTCCGAAGCGATGGCGGCGGCGGTCACCGGGTTGTCGCCGGTGATCATCACGGTGCGCAGGCCCATGCGGCGCAGGTCGGCGAAGCGGGCCTTCACGCCGGGCTTGACCACGTCCTTCAGGTGGATGACGCCGACCAGGGCGCCGTCCTCGCTGACCGCCAGCGGCGTGCCGCCCGAGCGGGCGATGCGGTCGACGGCGGCGGCCACCTCGGCGGGGATGCGCTTGGGGTCGATGGCCAGGCTGCGATAGACCGCGTCCACGGCGCCCTTGCGCCAGGACTGGCCGGCGAAGTCCAGGCCCGACTGGCGGGTCGCGGCGCTGAAGGCGATCGAGGTCGCGCCGGCCGGAACCTCCAGGGCCAGGCCCTGCTGGCGGCCCAACTCGACGATCGAGCGGCCTTCCGGCGTCTCGTCGGCCAGCGAGGCCATGACGGCGGCGCGCAGGGCCGCGTCGGGACGCACGCCCGGAGCGGCGATTACCTCGGTGGCCATGCGGTTGCCGAAGGTGATGGTGCCGGTCTTGTCGAGCAGCAGGGTGTCGACGTCGCCGGCCGCTTCCACCGCGCGGCCCGAGGTGGCCAACACGTTGACCTTCAGCAGGCGGTCCATGCCGGCGATGCCGACGGCCGAAAGAAGCCCGCCGATGGTCGTCGGAATGAGCGTGATGAACAGCGCGCCCAGCACTAGCGGGTCCAGCGCCACGCCCGAGAACTTGCCCAGGCCCAGCAGGGTGACCACCGCGATCAGGAAGATCAGGGTCAGGCCGGCCAGCAGCACGGCCAGGGCGATCTCGTTGGGCGTCTTGCGGCGGTCGGCGCCCTCGACCATGGCGATCATGCGGTCGAGGAAGGTCGAGCCCGGCGCGGCGGTGACCCGCACCTTGATCCAGTCGGAGACGACCGTGGTGCCGCCGGTGACGGCCGAGCGGTCGCCGCCGCTTTCGCGGATGACGGGGGCGCTTTCGCCGGTGATGGCGGCCTCGTTGACGCTGGCCATGCCCTCGACGATCTCGCCGTCGGTGGGTACGACGTCGCCGGCCTCGACCAAAACGAGCTCGCCGGGGACCAGCTTGTGCGCCGGGGTCGGGATCACCGTGCCGGCCTGGTCGTCGATGATCAGCTTGGCCTTGGTGGTCACCCGGGCGGCGCGCAGGCTGTCGGCGGCGGCCTTGCCCCGGCCCTCGGCCACGCTCTCGGCCAGGTTGGCGAACAGCACGGTGGCCCAGAGCCACAGCGAGACCTGCACGGCGAAGCCGGCCGACTGCTGGGCGACGATCGCCGCCACGGCCGACACCGTCGACAGCAGGGCTACGATCCAGGTCGCGAAGATCACCGGATTGCCGGTCAGCTTCCGCGGGTCGAGCTTGAGGAAGGCGTCCTTGGCCGCGCGGGCCAGGATCGGGGCGGAGAGGCCGCCGGCCAGGCTGGCCGGCTTGCGCCGGCCGCCTTCGACGGCTCCGTTTTCGTAGGTTGTCATGGAAGTGCGCTTTCGATCAGCGGTAAGCGATCAGTGGCTCGAGGCGACGAAGGCGAGCGCCTGGAAGTGCTCGACGATCGGCCCCAGCGCCAGAGCGGGGAAGAACTGCAGGCCGCCGAGGATCAGGATCACCCCGATCAGCAGGCCGACGAAGAGACCGCCGTCGGTCGGCATGGCGCCGGCCGTGGGGGCGAGCTTGGGCTTGGCCGCCAGCGCCCCGGCGATGGCCAGCACCGCGACGATGGGAGCAAAGCGCCCGAACATCATCGCCAGGCCCAGGGTGACGTTCCACCAGGGGGCGTTGGCGGTCAGGCCCGCGAAGGCCGAGCCGTTGTTGGCCGTGCCGGAGACGTAGGCGTAGAGGATCTCCGACAGGCCGTGGGGTCCGGCGTGCATCAGGCCCTTCAAGGCTTCCGGCAGGATCGCGGCGAAGGCGGCGAAGCCCAGCATGAACAGCGGGATCACCAGCACCGCCAGCATCGAGAACTGGATCTCGCGGGCCTCGATCTTCTTGCCCAGATACTCCGGCGTGCGGCCCACCATCAGCCCGGCGACGAACACCGCCAGCAGGGCCATGACGACCATGATCGCCACGCCCGAACCGATGCCGCCGGGCAGGATCTCGCCCAGCTGCATCAGGAACATGGTCACCCCGCCGCCAAGCGGCATCAGGCTGGAATGCATGCCGTTGACCGAGCCGTTGGAGGCCCCGGTGGTCATGGCGGCCCAGACGGCGGTCGAAGGCGCGCCGAAGCGGACCTCCTTGCCTTCCATGTTCACCGACGCATCCACGTGCGCCGCGACCTGGGCCGGCGGGGCCTGGGTCTCGGTGACGTAGATGGCCGCCGCGCCGGCGCTCAGCAGCACCATGGCCGCCACGACCAGGGCGCGAACGTCCTTCTTGGCCAGCACGCTGCGGCCAAAGGCGAAGAAGGCGGCCCAGCCCAGCACGTTGATCGACACCGCCGTGATCAGGTTGGTCAGCGGGGTCGGGTTCTCGAACGGATGGGCGGAGTTGGCGTTGAAGATGCCGCCGCCGTTGATGCCCAGCTGCTTGACGGCCAGTTGGCTGGCGGTGGCGAACAGCGAGATCTTCTGCTCGCCGCCCTCCAGGGTGTGGGCGGTGACGCCGGCGGCCAGGGTCTGGGGCACGCCCAGGGCCACCAGCACCAGGGCCACGACCACGCACAGCGGCAGCAGCACCCACAGCGTCGTGCGGATCACGTCGCTCCAGAAGTTGCCGACGTCCTCGCCCTTGCTGGCCAGGAAGCCGCGCGCCAGGGCCGCCGCGATAGCCGCCCCGGTGGCGGCCGAGACGAAGTTCTGCACCGTCAGCACCAGCATCTGGCTCAGCGTCGACATGGTGGTCTCGCCGCCATAGCTCTGCCAGTTGGTGTTGGTCACGAAGCTGACGGCGGTGTTGAAGGCCAGGTGCGGCGAGAGGCCCGCGAAGCCCTGCGGGTTCAGCGGCAGCACGCCCTGCAGGCGCAGCACGCCATAGACGAGGAAGAAGCCGACGGCGTTGAAGGCCAGCAGCGCGCCGGCATAGCCGATCCAGGTCTGGCCCTTGCGCGGATCGACCCCGCAGGCGGCGTAGAAGAGGCGCTCGACCGGGCCGAGCACGGGGTCGAGCCAGGTGCGCTCGCCGTTCCAGACGCGCGACATGTAGACGCCCAGCGGCCAGCCGATGCCGACCGCCAGGCCAAGCGTCAGGGCGATTTCCGCCCAGCCTTGCCAGTTCATGTGAGTTTATCCGAAGAGCGTCAGAAGCGGTCCGGCCGCATCAGCGCCGTGACCATGTAGGCCGCGACGACGATCGCCCCGGCTCCCCAAAGCGCGTTCACAAACAAGGTCATGCGCGCCTCAATGCGATGGCGAACAGGCCGAAGGCCGCAAACAGCCCTCCGCCCAGCGCCAGGAAAATGATGTCAGCCACGTTCGGCCTCCTTCCAGTTGGCGCGGAAGGGACCACGGAGCCGCGTAAGGGCTCCATTCGGGAGATGTGAGCCGCGCATAAGCGCCGCATAAAGAGCGGCGACCGCGGCAAGCGATGCTGCAACGCAGCGCGTTCAAGGGTCCAGCTTGGCGAGATCAAGGTTTTCGGCAAACTTTGCCGGCAGCCTTAAAAACAAGGCGTTATCGTGACAAGCGCCCCGTTTCCGAACAACTTGGCGCCGCGGGGAAATTTACTCTTGTTTGCATCGCAAAATCGCGAAACGGTGGCAGCCGATCCAAGTCACGCGCGTTCTGGGCTCATGTCACCGCTGTTTCCAACCTTGGTCATCGTGGCCCTGCTGGCTCTGCTCATCTGGCCCAGCATCGAGCCCCGCCTGCGCCGCCGCGGACGCGGCCGCAGCCGTCGTCGCAGCTATTTCCGGGATTAAGTTCCGGGATTAGGGCGCTGCTCCCCTCTCCGTAAAATCCCCGCGAAAGCGGGGACCCAGGCTTTTTCCGTTCCCTCTCCCCTTGCGGGAGAGGGTGGCCTGCGAAGCAGGTCGGGTGAGGGGTCTCTCAGATCTCAACACCGCGTGCGGCGGTCAGGCCGGGTGAAGCGTCTCAGGTCTGAGAGACCCCTCATCCGTCGGCCTTCGGCCGCCACCTTCTCCCGCAAGGGGAGAAGGATCGCGGAAGGGGATAGAGCGCTGCCAATCCCCGTCGAGCTCAGATCAAACCCCAACCAATCCAACCCCTTACAACTTTCTCACCGCTCTGGATCAGACGCGCTCAAACCACCCGCATAATAACCCCGTCTCGCCGCACCGAAGGGGCGCGCGGCCAGCGACCATGCGGCGGCGGGATGCGATCGAGCGGGACTGGGGCGGATTGGGAAGATCCGTCGCGTCCGGGGACCTGGCGCTGGCCAGGCCCGCCCGTCGTCGGCTTGGGCGAGGATTACAGAGCA
This sequence comes from Caulobacter sp. SRI_008, assembly GCF_057586355.1. Taxonomy (NCBI): domain Bacteria; kingdom Pseudomonadati; phylum Pseudomonadota; class Alphaproteobacteria; order Caulobacterales; family Caulobacteraceae; genus Caulobacter; species Caulobacter sp. SRI_008. The sequence continues at coordinate 179,878 of NZ_JBYCZS010000004.1, read as the reverse complement.
CCCCTCTCCTCGTCGCCGCCTGGAAGGGAAACCTCGAAGGCGGTCCTGGTAAGGCGTTAAGAGCGCCGCCGCCCGGGAAGCCGGCAGCCAAACGACCGCGCGGAGCGCCTTGGCTTCGTCGAAACGGTAACAACACAAAGCACCTCCGGGCGTAGCCCGGGCGCTCCGCTCCCCTTCATCAACTCGCAGCGAAAGCGCGGGGCCATAAACCCGTTCCCTCTCCCCTTGCGGGAGAGGGTGGCCTGCGAAGCAGGTCGGGTGAGGGGTCTCTCAGAACTCAAAACCGCGTGCGGCGGTCAGGCCGGGCGGAGCGTCTCCCATCCGAGAGACCCCTCATCCGACGGCCTTCGGCCGCCACCTTCTCCCGCAAGGGGAGAAGGATCCCGGTTACGACTCCAGCTCGATGTCCCAGTAGAGATAGTCGAGCCAGCTGGCGTGAAGGTGCCCCGGCGGGAACTTGCGGCCGCGGTCCTGCAGCTCGTGCATCGAGGGTCGGCGCGCCGTGTGGAACGGGTGCATGCCCGCCTCGCGCGGGGTGCGCCCGCCCTTGGCCAGGTTGCAGGGCGCGCAGGCGGTGACGATGTTCTCCCAGGTGGTGCGGCCGCCGCGCGAGCGGGGGATCACGTGGTCGAAGGTCAGGTCCTCGGGCGAGGCGCAGTACTGGCAGCTGAAGCTGTCGCGCAGGAACAGGTTGAAGCGGGTGAAGGCCGGCGGCCGCTCCTGCGGCACGTACTGCTTCAGCGACACCACGCTGGGCAGCTTCATCTCGAAGGACGGCGAATGGACCACATGGTCGTAGGTCGAGACGACGTCGACGCGGTCGAGGAACACCGCCTTGATCACCTCCTGCCATGGCCAGAGGGACAGCGGATAATAGCTCAGCGGCCGATAGTCGGCGTTGAGCACGAGCGCCGGCATGCCGGACGGGGGGCGGGTCAGCACCTGCATCAGGGCCTCCCGCTCATGGAACCGACGAGGTCCCTATGGGGCTGGTACGCGGTCGGACTGAAGACGGGCCTCCTTCCTACGCAAATCAGGGAATCGCCATTCACTCCCGGACGCACAGAAAGGATGATCCCAATCGGCGACAGAACCAAGACGAAGCTTGCGAAAGTTCGCCCCCTACGCCGTCAGACTGATCTCGCCGCGCCGAACGCCGCCATAGCAGGCCCAAAGAAGATGCGCCGCCACGCCGCGATAGGGTTTCCAGGCCTCCGCCCGGACATAGGCCGCCTTCTCATTGGGACGAACCTCCAGCCCGTCGGCCCAACGCATGGCTTCCTGCAAGGCGACGTCGCCGCCGGGGAAGACGTCGATGCGGCCCTCGCAGAACATCAGGAAGGTCTCGGCCGTCCAGCGGCCCACGCCCTTGATGGCGACCAGGGCCGCCACCGCCTCGGCGTCGGGCAGGGCCTTGAGGGCGTCGAAGTCGCAGGCGCCCGTCAGATGCGCGTCGGCGATCTCGCGCAGATAACGCACCTTGGGCCGCGACAGGCCAAAACCCTGGAGCGCCGGATCGTCCAGGGCCATCAGGGCGTGCGGCGTCATGTCGGGCAGGCCCGCCTGCACCCGCGCCCAGATCGAGGCGGCGGCGGCCACCGAGATCTGCTGCTCGACGATCATGCGAGCCAGACCGGCGAAGCCGCCGGGCCGCAGCCGCCATTCGAAGACGGGGGTCACCGCCTCCAGGCGGCCGAACAGCGGGTCGGCCTGCGCCAGGTGGGCGCGGGCGGCGGCGATCAGGTCGGGGGTGGGAGCAGAAGCGGAGATCACGCCGGCGAGGAAGCCCTCGCCGGGGATGGCTGGCAATCCGAAACTTGCGGCGGGCTCACGACCTCAGCCGATGGCGACGATCTCGACCTCGCCGCCGGCGACCATGGCGGTGTCGCCGACGCCCTTGCCCATCAGGGCGCGGGCCAGGGGCGAGACGTAGGAGACCGAGCCCTTGGCCGGATCGGCCTCGTCCTCGCCGACGATGCGGAAGGTCTGGGTGCGGCCGTCCTCGCGGTCGAAGGTCACCGTGTCGCCGAACTGCACGCTGGTGCGGCTCTCGTCGCGCTCGACCGGCTGGGCGGTGCCACGGCGGGCCGACCAGTAGCGCAGGTCGCGGGTGGCGCGGGCCATGGCGGTGCGATCTTCGGCGACGCCGCCAGCGGCCTGGGCCGCGGCATAGGCGGCGCGGGCGGCGGCGAACTCGGCCTCGATCATCGCCAGGCCTTCGGCCGTGACGAGATTGGGCTGGGTCGAGATCGGACGGTCGGGAAGGTCGGCGGCGAAGGCCTCGGCGTCGCCTTCCTTGGTGAAGGCCACGCTCATCGGGCGTCTCGCGGGAAATGGGAAAAGACAGTCATCAGACGGAAACCCGAGGTGTCGCGGGTCGTTCCGCCGGCTCGGCTATGGCCGAGCAGAGCGCTCCGATCAAGATGGGGATCAAGTCGAGCGGCGCACCCCGGCGGCCGTCCCCGGACAGGCCGGGACGGCCGCGACGGACATTTCGTCCTTACAGCGCGATCGCGAGCACGGCGCCGGCGACGGCCAGAGCAGCCACCAGGAAATAACCGATGGCGACGCGGTCGAAGATGCCTTCGAAGGCTTCAAAGCTACGGTTGGTCATCACACACATCCTTGAAAGTTGTTTCGCGCCGACCCCCTCGGCCAGCGTGGTCCAGCGGCGGTCTCTTGATCGGCCGATCCATCTGAACGATGCTTAGATAACACAGATCTGAGCAGCGTCAAGATATCTTGACAATGTTTGGATGAATTTTCGCTACGTAAGGGATAGAGTGCCGCCCGATGACTCTCGCCTCGCCCGAAGCCGCCCGCCCCTATCACCACGGCGATCTCAGCCGCGCCCTCGTCGAGGCCGCCCGGCGGATCCTCGAGACCGACGGCCCGGCGGCCCTGTCGCTGCGCGCGGTGGCCCGCGAGGCCGGGGTCAGCCCGGCCGCGCCCTACCACCACTTCAAGGACAAGGGCCAACTGCTCGACGCCGTGGCCCACGAAGGCTGGGTGGCGCTGGACGAGGCGCTGATGAAGGCCCGCCACGACAGCGAGAGCGACCGCCAGCGGATGACCAATCTGGGCGTGGCCTATGTCACCTTCGCCCGCGACAACCCGGCGCTCTACCGGGTGATGTACGACTGCTCGCGCGACAAGGACGCCCTGCCCGACCAGATGAAGGAGGAAGGGGCCTACTGCCAGGTGCGCAACACCATCGCCCACCAGGCCGGCCCCGGCGTCTCGGAGATCGACCTGGAGCTGGCGACCATCGCCGCCTGGTGCGCCGGCCATGGCCTCGCCGAAATGAGCGGCTTCAAGCAGTTCGCCGGCCTGAAAGCCATGCTGGGCGGCGAGGAAGCCTTCCTGAAGGCCGTGTTCGACCACCTGGGCATGTTCGCTAAGTTCGATCGCGGATGATCTCCTCCCCCGTGAAACGGGGGACTTGGCGCGGATGAGTTTCGCCACCCGCTTCGCCCCCTCCCCCACCGGCTTCCTGCATCGCGGCCACGCCTTCTCGGCCCTGACGGCGTTCGAGGCCGCGCGCGAGGCCGGCGGCCGCTTCGTGCTGCGCATCGAGGACATCGACGCCACCCGCAGCCGGCCTGACTACGAGGCAGCGATCCTGGAGGACCTGGCCTGGCTGGGCCTTTCCTGGGAGCAGCCCGTCCGCCGCCAGTCCGAGCACCTGGCCGACTATCACGCCGCTATCGACGCCCTGCGCGAGCGCGGCCTCGTCTATCGCTGCTTCAAGACCCGCAAGGAGCTCGATATCGGCCGCGCGCCGCACGAGCCGGCCATTCCCTATCGCGGCGCGCGCCTGCCCGCAGCCGAGGAAGCCGAACGCCTGGCGCGCGGCGAGGCCTTCGCCTGGCGGCTGTCGCTGGACGCCGCGCAAGCGACGCTGGGCGGCTTCGAAGCCCTGAGCTTCGTCGAGGAAGGCGCCGGTCCCGACGGCGAGACCGGCCTGATCAAGGCGCGCCCCGAAACCGCCGGCGACATCGTGCTGGCCCGCAAGGATGTCGGCGTCGCCTATCACCTGGCCGTGGTGCTGGACGACGCCTTGCAGGACATCACCCACGTCATCCGCGGCCATGACCTGTTCGAGGCCGCCCACATCCAGCGCCTCTTGCAGGCCCTGCTGGACCTGCCCGTTCCGACCTACCGCCACCACGGCCTGCTGGTCGGCCCGGACGGCAAGCGCTACGCCAAGCGCGACAAGGCCCAGACCCTGCACGAACTGCGCGCGGCCGGGGTGACGCCGCGGGCGCTGCGGGCGGAGATGGGCGTCTAGCCCCCGCCCCCCGCCTGCTCCACCAACTGGCCCATGGCCTTCAGATAGCGGGCGAAGGCCGCCCGGCCGGTGTCGGTCAGGCGCACACGGGTCAGGGGCTTTCGGCCGACGAAGCTCTTGTCGATCGACACGTAAGACGCCTCCTCCAGCTTGCGCAGATGGATGGAGAGGTTGCCCTGGGTGACCTCCAGCAGGTTTTTCAGCTCGGTGAAGTCGGCGACCTCGGCGCTGGCCAGGTAGGCGACGATGCCCAGCCGCACCCGGCCATGGATGACGTCGTCGAGCCCGCTGATGTCGAACCGTTCAGCCACGCCCGCCTCAGGCCGCCGCGCGCTGGGCTTGGCGCATCAGGAAGAAGCCAGGGACCATCATGAAGCCGAACAGGCCGATGCTGGCGATCAGCAGGTAGAGGTCCGCCCGATCGACCAGCAGTCCCAGGGCGACGCCAGAGGCCAGCCAGCCCAGCGAGACCACCAGCATCCAGGCCCGCTTGCGCAGGGCGAAGACGGCGTACCAGACCGCGCCCTGCATCACGAACACCACCGCCGGATGGAACAGCCAGTAGCGGAAGTCGTGATTGCGGGCGGCGGCCACGGCGAAGACGATGATCAGCGCCAGATTGGCCAGGCCCGCCCCGGCGAAGGCGGCGTTGATGGCCCGGTGGGCGACACCGCCCTTGGGCTTCCTGCGCTCGACCACAATCACGATCGTCATCAACACCAGGAAGATCAGCGTCGGCAGCCAAGCCAGGATCAGGTTGCCCAGTCCTCCCAGCGACAGGACGCCCTTCTCCTGGGCGAAGTAGACCAGGGTCTGGATCCCGTAGAGCAGGCCGGCCGATCCATAGAGGGCCCCGCCGGCGACGCCGAACCCGCCCCGCTCGGCGCCGCCCTCGGCGATGCCGCGCAGGAAGGCCAGGTCGTCCTGCACCGTCTTCAGCTTGTCGTTCATGGGCGCGGCTCCGTCGCGAACATCATGCAGGGTCAAAGGATTCGTCCCAACAGCGGCATGCGGCGAAGGGCCATGGTCAGCAGCCAGCTCAGCGCCGTCGCCCCGACGAACACCGCCGCGCCCTTCGCGAGGCCGCCCCACGCGGCGGGCAGCAGCATCCAGGCCAGCCAGGAGGTGAAGACGTAGTGCAGCAGGTACATGCCGTAGGCGTTGGCCTGCAGGCTGGCGCCGATTGGGCCGGTCTTGCGGGCGAAGCGCAGGAATGTCGCCAGGGCGGCGAACGACAGGGCCGCGCAACCGAGGGCGAACATCAGGCCGCCGAACAGGTCTAGGAACACCCTGGGCGGCGGATTGGGCGAGAAGGCCACGATCAGGGTCGCCACCCCGCCGACGATCGGCGCGATCGGGGCCAGCTGCCAGAGCCACCAGCGGCGGGCCAGCTTGCCATCCGGATCGGTCAGCCCCTGGCCGACGCCGGCCGCACCGACGGCCACGCCCGCCAGGAAATAGACGAGGTAGTGGCCGATGCGGGCGGTCTGCACAGAGAACGGCCCGACCATGGTCCAGTGGCCGAACGGCGTGGTCATCGACAGCGGCAGATAGGCCGCGAGGCTGATCGCAACGAGACCCAGGAAGAACCGGCCGGGCCTGGCCTCCGCGCCCTTGGCCAGGCGCCCGAGGGCGTCGATCGCGCCAGGGGCGAAGGCGTGCAGCCCCGCGATGATCGCGGCGAAGGCCAGCAGCACCCACAGGAACCAGGCCGGTCCGCCGGGCCAGAACGGCAGATGGGTCCAGGCCTGCGCGAAAGCGCTCAGCGACGGCGCGCCGCCCGATTGCAGCCAGGCGGGATAGTAGGCCAGCGGCGCCAGCAGGCCGGCGCCGATCACGAACGGAACGCCAAGGCGCAGCGCCCGCCCCTTCAGGAAGCCGCCCGCGCCCTTGGTCCGCAGCCCCTGTGCGACGAACAGGCCGGAGATGAAGAACATCAGCGACATGAAGAACATGTCGTTGACCAGGGTCAGGATCCCGAACGCTCCGACCTTCTGCGGATCCACGACCGGGAAGGCCGTCCACAGGATCGGCGGCGCGGCGAACGCCTTCGGGGCCGGGGCGTAGGGGTGATAGGCCAGCGCCGTGTGGTGGGCGATCACCAGCAGGGTGACGAAGGCGCGCAGGGCGCCGATCGGGGCGTTGCGACCGTCGGCGACGGTCGGTCTCTCCAGGGTCTTGAGCGGCGCGTGCATGGCTTCCTCCCCCACCCGTCTCGGTGGCGAGCCGAACACTGTATCAACTAGTTTGTTTTGTAAACCAGTTAGAAAACGGCGTTCGAAATCGCACGTGTCGCTGCTTGAGTTCGACGAGGAGTATCTAGGCCGCCGCCTGCGCCGCCTTGGTCGCACGGGCTTCGCGCAGCAGGCCGATGGCCCGCAGCGCCATCTCCAGGCGCGAGACCGAGAACAGGCCCACACCCAGGACCACGAAGCCGTCGGTCAGCAGCACGGCGTTGATGTGCCAGGCCTGAGCCTCGGACTCGAGGAAGGCCTTCAGGGCGAAGCGCACGACGAACAGGCCCAGCAGGAACAGGATCGCCGCCGGAGAGGGCTTGGTGTTGAGCTCGTGGGTGTCGGGATCGATGGCGATCGGAATCAGGCGGCCGCGCCACCAGCCGATCGTCGCGCCGACGGCGAAGATCAGGCCCAGCCACAGCCAGTCGGTCCCATGCGGCGTGAACTGCACGAACAGGAAGATCGTGGCGGCGACCATGATCGCCGGCAGGATCCACATGAACTCCAGCTTCAGCCGCCGCTCCTTGTTCATGGCGCGGAAGCGCAGGGCGAAGACGATGGCCACGACCGCCGCCGTGATCCCATAGCTGATCAGTTTCTGGTTTCCGTGATCCACGGCCATTCCCCCAACACATACACGCGGCCACGCGCCGCTTTCCCCGGAGCGGATGAGCACCTCAAACCGGCGCTCTCGTCAATCGCGAGCGGGCCTGCTCCAGTAGCGATAACGGTAGGCCGTCGAAAAACCGCGCGCCGCGTAGAGGGCGATGGCCGGGGCGTTGGCGGCCTCGACCTGCAGATAGGCCGTGCGCGCGCCCAGCCCCTCGGCCTCGACCAGCAGGGCGCCCAGCACCCGGCGGGCCAGGCCCCGGCGGCGGAAGTCCGGATCGGTGCGCATGCCGAAGATCCCCACGGCTTCGCCATCGACCGCGCAGGCGCCCAGGGCGGCGGCGCGCCCTTCGACGGCCAGACGGGCGAACCGGGCCGGGGCCGGAATGCGGGCCAGGGCTTCGAGCCGTTCGCGGGCGTCGGCCAGGTTTCCCTTGGCCGAGGCGACCAGCACCGCCTCGAAGGCAGGGTCGGGCGCGGTCGACAGGGTGACGTCCGGATCGGCCGCGCCAGCCACGGCGCCGGTCATCACCAGGGTCTCGCCGTGAGTCGCGTAACCCCGGCGGGCCAGGCGCTCGGCCAAGTCGGCCGGGGCCGTCATGCCCTCGGTCAGCTTGAAGCGCACAGGCAGTCCGCGTGCGACGTAGAAGGCCTCGACCGCGTCGATGGCGGCCTCGGGGTCGCGATCCGGCTCGCCCAGCGGCCAGCAGGCGTTGATGCGCAGCGAGAAGCCGTCGGCAGCGTTCAGCCGCCAGCCGCCCAGGCGCTCCCGCTCGCGGGCCGGCCAGGCGCCGTCGGCGATCGGTTCGAGATGCTCGGGGCTCATTTCTCTTTCAACAGGGCTTCGACCAGGCCGCGGGCCTCGGGGCTGGACCAGTCGGCCTCGCCGGCGATGCGGGCCCGCTCGCGGCCCTGCTTGTCGTAGATCACCGTGGTCGGATAGCCGATCGCGCGCGGCTGGAGGTCGAACGACAGCTTGTAGGACTTGTCGCGGAACGAGACGAGCGGCGGGTTCTTGGCCATCTCGGCCTGGATCAGGTTGACGTCGTCGTCGCGGTCCATGCTGACCGGCAGCACCTTCAGCGGCTGGGTGGGGTAGGCGCCCGCCAGCTTGGCCAGGGTGGGCATCTCCTTCTTGCAGGGCGCGCACCAGGTGGCCCAGAGATTCATCACCACCACCTGCCCCTTGAAGTCGGCCAGGGTGTGCGGTTTTCCGGCCATGTCGGTGAAGACGGTGGCCGGCGCGCCGCGCGGCGACTTGGGCACATCCAGCTTTGCTAGGGACGCCTTCTTGAATTCCGTGAGGTCGGCGGCCTCTGCGGGTTTGAACGAAGCCTGGGCGATGACGTATAGGACGCCGACGACGCCGACGAGCATGACGGCGCCGATGGCCCATTTCAGGGGGCCGGGCTTCGGCTTGGTCACCGCACCGTTCGACTGGACTTCGCTCATATGACCGACACCGCCTCCAAAACGCCCGCCGCGAACGGCCAGGGCCAAGCCATGTGGGGCGGACGGTTCTCGGCCAAGCCGGCGGAACTGATGCAGGCGATCAACGTCTCCATCGGCTTCGACAAGCGCCTCTGGGCGCAGGACCTGGCGGGCAGCCGCGCCCACGCGCGGATGTTGATCACCCAAGGCGTCATTGCAAGCAGCGACGGCGAGGAAATCCTCGAGGGCCTGGCCAAGATCGAGGACGAGCTGGCCACCGGGACCTTCCCGTTCCGCGACGAGTACGAAGACATCCACATGAACATCGAGGCGCGGCTGCGCGAACTGATCGGCCCGACGGCCGGCCGGCTGCACACCGCCCGCTCGCGCAACGACCAGGTGGCCGTCGACTTCCGCCTGTGGGTGCGCGACGCCGCCGACCGCTCGGCCGGCCAATTGGTCGCCCTCCAGAAGGCCCTGCTGGCCCAGGCCGAGACCTATGCCGACGCTCTGATGCCGGGCTTCACCCACCTGCAGCCGGCCCAGCCGGTGACCTTCGGCCATCACCTGATGGCCTATGTCGAGATGTTCGGCCGCGACGCCAGCCGCTTCCGCGACGCCCGCGCGCGGATGAACGAGTGCCCGCTGGGCGCGGCCGCCCTGGCCGGCTCGCCCTTCCCGATCGACCGCCACCAGACGGCCGCGACCCTGGGCTTCGACCGTCCGACCGCCAATTCGCTGGACAGCGTCTCCTCGCGCGACTTCGCGCTGGAAGCCCTGTCGGCCGCCTCGATCACCGCCACGCACCTGTCGCGCCTGGCCGAGGAGATCGTGCTGTGGACGACGCCGATGTTCGGCTTCATCAAGCTGACCGACGCCTTCACGACCGGCAGCTCGATCATGCCGCAGAAGAAGAACCCCGACGCCGCCGAGCTGATCCGCGCCAAGGTCGGCCGCATCCTGGGCAGCCTGACCACCCTGACCGTGGTCATGAAGGGCCTGCCGCTGGCCTATTCTAAGGACATGCAGGAAGACAAGGTCCCGGCCTTCGAGGCCTTCGACGCCCTGGAACTGAGCCTTCTGGCCATGGCCGGCATGATCGCCGACCTGACGCCGAACACCGAAAAGATGGCCGCCGCGGCCGGCGCCGGCTTCTCGACCGCCACCGATCTGGCCGACTGGCTGGTGCGTGAACTGAACATGCCTTTCCGTGACGCCCACCACGTGACAGGCTCGGCCGTGAAAGCCGCCGAGACCAAGGGCGTCGATCTGTCGGACCTGTCGCTGGCCGAGTTCCAGGCCATCGAACCGCGGATCACCGACGGGGTCTACGCCGTCCTCACCCCGGCCGCCTCGGCGGCCAGCCGCATGAGCTATGGCGGGACCGCCCCCGCCCAGGTCCGCGCCCAGATCGCGCGTTGGAAGGAAACCCTGGCATGATCCGTCCCGCCACGCTGCTCGCCATCGCCGCCCTGGGCCTGACCGGCGCCGCCCTCTCCGCCTGCGGCAAGCAGGCGGAACTGGAGCGTCCCGCGCCGCTGTGGGGTCCGGAGAAGAAGGCCGCCGAAGCCTCCAAGCGCCGCGAAGCCTCGGCCCAGGCCAACCAGCCGGCCCGCCCGAACGGCACCCAGGAGAACATCGACCCGGCGTCGAGCAACCGCACGACCCGCGCCGCTCCGCTGCGCGGCGCGCCGTCCGACCCGTTCGGCGGCCCGTCCGCCGCCGGCTTCCCGTCCTCGACGCCGAACTGATCCTCAGCGCGGAACCCTCGCCCTTCGACAAGCTCAGGGTGAGGGTTCTGTCGAACGCATCTGCATTAGCCCTCATCCTGAGCTTGTCGAAGGACGAGGGCGGACCCGCCGACGCGGCCGGTCCCCGGAAGGTCTGAACGTGAACCACTTCGAATACGGCCCCGAGGGCCTGGCCTGCGAAGGCGTCCCCCTGGCCAGGATCGCGGCCGAGGTCGGCACGCCCGTCTATGTCTATTCCCGCGCCACGCTGGAGCGGCACTTCACGGTGTTCCGCGACGCCCTCGTGCAGGCCGGCGTCGTCGATCCGCTGGTGGCCTATGCGGTGAAGGCCAATTCGAACGTGGCCGTGCTGAAGGTTCTGGGCGACCTGGGCGCCGGCGCCGACACGGTCTCCGAGGGCGAGGTCCGCCGCGCCCTGGCCGCCGGCATCCCCGGCGAGCGCATCGTGTTCTCGGGCGTGGGCAAGAAGCGCGAGGAAATCGCCTTCGCCCTGAAGGCCGGCGTCGCCGAGATCAACGTCGAGTCCGAGCCGGAGATGGAGCTGATCGCCAGCGTCGCCGCCGAACTGGGCGTGCGGGCCAAGATCGCCTTCCGGGTCAACCCGGATGTCGCGGCCGGCGGCCACGCCAAGATCGCCACCGGCAAGTCGGAGAACAAGTTCGGCGTCTCGTTCGCCGAGGCCGCCCGCCTCTACGCCAACGCCAGCAACAACGCCGCGCTGGAGCCGATCGGGGTGGCCTGCCACATCGGCAGCCAGATCACCGACCTGGAGCCCATGCGCGCCGCGTTCACGAAGATGCGGGGGCTGGTCGAACAACTTCTGGGCGAGGGCCTGTCGGTCGAGCGCCTGGACCTGGGCGGCGGCCTGGGCGTGCCCTATTTCAACCACCCCGAGCCCCCGCCCCCGGCCGCCTTCGCGGCCATGGTGGCCGAGGTGACCAAGGGCCTGCCCGTGAAGCTGGCCTTCGAGCCGGGCCGGGTCATCGCCGCCAACGCGGGTGTGATGGTGTCCGAAGTCATCCACGTCCACGAACGTCCGGAAGGTCGCAAGTTCCTGGTCATCGACGCGGCCATGAACGACCTGGTGCGTCCGGCCATGTACGACGCCTTCCACGACATCCGGCCCGTGCTGCCGCGTGACGGCGAGACGGTCTACGACGTGGTCGGCCCGGTCTGCGAGACCGGCGACACCTTCACCCGCGACCGCGCCCTGCCGCCGTTCGGCCCGGGCGACCTGGTGGCCTTCATGTCGGCCGGCGCCTATGGCTCGGCCATGGCCAGCGAGTACAACACCCGCCCGCTGGTCCCCGAGGTGCTGGTCGATGGCGATCGCTACGCCGTGATCCGCAAGCGCCCGACCTATGAGGAGATGCTGGCCCGGGACCTGGTTCCGGACTGGGTGTAGGCGCGAGCGGCGGCGGCAAATTCTTGCGCGTCGCCGCCCTCCCCGCTCTCCGCCCGCAAAGTCTCGCCCCCAAACGCCCTTTGGGCTAGAAGCCTCACCATGTCGCACAACACCTTCGGTCACCTGTTCCGCGTCACCACCTGGGGCGAGAGCCACGGGCCCGCCCTCGGCTGCGTCGTCGACGGCGTGCCGCCGGGCATCCTGCTGACCGCCGAGATGATCCAGGGCTTCCTCGACAAGCGCCGTCCGGGCAACGGCAAGTTCGTCACCCAGCGCCAGGAGCCGGACGCGGTGAAGATCCTGTCGGGCGTGTTCGAGGACGAGCGCACCGGCGGCCAGCGCACCACCGGCACGCCGATCAGCCTGCTGATCGAGAACACCGACCAGCGCTCCAAGGACTATGGCGAGATCGCCCAGGCCTTCCGCCCCGGTCACGCCGACTACCCCTATTTCGCCAAGTACGGCGTGCGCGACTATCGCGGCGGCGGGCGCAGCTCGGCGCGCGAGACCGCCGCGCGGGTCGCGGCCGGCGCGGTGGCGCGGCTGGTGATCCCGGGCGTCACGGTGCGCGCGGCCCTCGTGCAGATCGGCCCGTACAAGATCGACCGGGCCAACTGGGACTGGGCGCAGACCGAAGAGAACCCCTACTGGTCGCCGGACGCCGCGATCATCCCGGTGTGGGAAGAGCATCTGGAGAAGATCCGCAAGGCCGGCTCCTCGACCGGCGCCGTGGTTGAGGTGGAAGCCGTCGGCGTGCCGGCCGGCTGGGGCGCGCCGCTGTACGGCAAGCTCGACGCCGAACTGGCCGCGGCCCTGATGTCGATCAACGCCGCCAAGGGCGTCGAGATCGGCGAAGGCTTCGACAGCGCCGCCCTGACCGGCGAGGACAACGCCGACATGATGCGCCTGGGCCCCAACGGCCAGCCGGAGTTCCTGTCCAACCACGCCGGCGGCGTGCTGGGCGGGTTGTCGACCGGCCAGCCGGTGACCGCGCGCGTGGCCTTCAAGCCGACCTCGTCGATCCTGATCCCCCGCCAGACCCTCAACGAGGCCGGCGAGGAAATCGACCTGCGCACCAAGGGCCGCCACGATCCGTGCGTGGGCATCCGCGGCGTGCCGGTGGTGGAAGCCATGACCGCCTGCGTCCTGGCCGACGCCTTCCTGCGCCATCGCGGCCAGACCGGCGGCGGCGCGTTCCTGCCGGGCGGCGGCGGCGAGCGGGTCTAGCCGCTTCGCGGCCCCCTCCGGCCCTTCGGGCCACCTCCCCCAGAGGGGGAGGATCTAATCCGACGCCTCGCCAGAAAGATGCTCTCCCTCTGGGGGAGCTGTCGCGGAGCGACTGAGGGGGCAAGCACGGCGCTTCATCCTCGCGCTTTCGCTACGAGTTGATCGGAGAGGGCGCGGGGCGTCCGGGCCTCGCCCGGAGTTGTGAGTTTTGAATACCGTTTCGACGAAGCTCTGACGCCCCGCGCGATCGTTATTCCTCAGGCCGGGGCGCGCGGGCCTCTTCCGCCCTTCACCCCCTTCGGCTTGTGCCTTCCCCGGAACCGGGCTGTAAGCTTCGCTAGCCATCGCGTGCAGACAGAAGGCGCCGGAGCGGACCCTCGGACGGGCGGGAGCCTATTGGGCAGACCCCCGATGGATGGGTTTACGTCCCCCACCCTCATTTAAGCCGTTCGGTCCTGCTCACGCAGCTCCGGCGGCCCCGCTCGATCGCATCCACGTCGCACGCTTCGGGCCGGATCCTTGCGCCCTCTCCCTGCGACGGGACGGGGTCCATTATGCAGCGGGTTTCAGCGCGTCTGATCCGGAACGCTCAGAAAGTTGCAAGCGGCTGGATTGGTTGGGGTCTTTGGCGCGATCGTCGGGGATAGACGCTCGCTAATCCCCATCAGCCCAACCCAACACCGCCTTCCTGGGCCTTGTGCCCAGGATCCATCGTTCAGCTGCTCAGACCTGTCGAGGACGGCCGAGGTTTGAGCGGTCGCCGGCATGGCCCCTCGCCACAGGGGCGAGGGAGGCGGAGTGGGGCGGTGAAAAGCCTGGGTCCCCGCTTTCGCGGGGATTTTACGGAGTGGGGGGCTGGCGGGAACTCTCGCCCATCAGAAAGGACCCGAACGTCACCCCTCCCGACGTTCCGGCCATTCTTCCGGCCGCATGATCATCGATGGGCGTAGGAAGGGGGACTGGACGCGGTCGTAGTCGGCGACGTCAAGATCTCGACACAATCTGGCAAGCAGTTCTTCGCCGCTGAGGTCGGGGACGGGCTCGCCGCGCAGCTCTCGCCACAGCGCCTGGGCCTCCTGCTTGATCATGTCTTCTCGGCGGGGCATCGGTTCAAGTCTCTAGCATTCGACCAACCAACCGCCGAACTTTAGGACTCGTTCCTGATTTTTTCGTTTACAAATCTTAATCAAGCTGCACCGCCGCATTTTTACCACGAGAACTGTCGGCCTACAGACTCGAAGACCTGAAAAGTCGGCCAGACGACAGCGACCTTGCGACGCGGAGATCGTAAACCTTTATTCGGCTAGAACCGACGGACCCTTGTTCCGCGAGTTTCTTCCCCATGCGCGTTTCCCGCCTGCTTCTCGTTCCCGCCCTGCTGGCCGTCGCGGTCGGCGCCCAGGGGTGCCTGGCCGGCGCCGTCGCGGGCGCGGCCGTCGGCACGGCCGGCGCCGTGGTCGGCACGACCGGCAAGGTCGTGGTCGGCGCCGGCAAGGCGGTGATCCCCGGCGAAAGCAAGAAGGACCGCGAAAAGCGCGAATTCCGCGAGTGGAAGAAGGCCCAGCGGGGCTGAAGACCCCCTCCGGCCCTCCGGGCCACCTCCCCCAGAGGGGGAGGATCTACGCCGCAGATGCTCCCCCTCTGGGGGAGCTGTCGCGAAGCGACTGAGGGGGCTCTACTCCGCCGCCTGAGGGATCTGATCGCCCACGGCCAGGCCCTCCAGATACAGCGACAGCGGCCGGATCTCGTAAGCGCCGGTCGGATTGGCCTCGCCCAGAGCGCGGGCCACGTCGAGGGCCTCGTCCATTGAGGCGCAGTCGACGATGTAGAAGCCGAGCATGGCCTCCTTGGTCTCGGCGTAGGGACCGTCCATGACGATCGGCGGCTCCTGGCCCTTGACCAGGGTCTTGGCCGAGCCGGTGAAGCCCAGGCGGCCGGCCGGTCCCAGCTTGCCCTCGGCATAGAGCCGGTCGTGGACGACCGACAGCTTTTCCATCACGGCCGCGTCTTGCGCCGGGGTCCAGTTCGAGACCAGGTCCTGATCGTTGTAGCAGAGGATGGCGTAGAGCACGGCGAGACCTCCCGGGGCGCTTTTCTGAGCGCAAGGGGTAGCCCGACCAGCGTTCTCTGGAAAGAGGACTCAGGCTTCGGGCGGCGGCTCTGCGACCGCTTCCGACGCCTCACCTTCAGGCTCAGACTCCGGCGTCGCGGGACGCGGACGGCCCAGGCGGACGATCTTCTCCTCGGCGGTGCGGACCATGCGCGTCTGGTCGTTGAACTGCGCCAGCTGGGCGCAGACCGTGAAGAAGGCGCCGGGCATGCGGGTGTCGATCCCCTCGCTCAGCGTCATCAGGTAGAGCCCGGCCGCCTGGATCTTGCCCAGCACCTGCAGCAGGTCGACCAGGTGGGCGGCGAAGGCGTGCAGGCTGGGGACGACCAGCAGGTCGCCGGGCCGCGCCGAGGCGATGGCCGCGTCCAGCCCCGGCTTGTGCACGGCCAGGGCATAGCAGGCGTCGTGGTGCAGCGCCTCGCAGCCGGCGGCGACGAGCTTGTCCGCCAGGGGTCCGTCGAAGGTCGCGCCCCGTACGGGCGGAACCCGGAAGTAGCCGATCATACGCATGGGCGCTGTGTGACGAACTCCGCGCCGCCGCGCCAGAGGGCGGCGGCGTCAAAGTCGGGGATAATCGCTTACAGCGTCAGCGCGCAGCTCTCGCCGATGGTCGGACGCGAGAGGACCACGCGCGACAGGCCCGGGAACTGGGGCTTCAGGCGCTCGGCGAAATAGAGGCAGATCCGCTCCAGGGTCGGGCTTTCCAGGCCCGGGCGGTCGTTGAGCAGGCCGTGGTCGAGCTCGGTGGCGACCGCCTTGAGGGCGACGTCCAGGCTTTCCAGGTCGGCGACCCAGCCGGCGGCCTGCATGGAGCCCTTCACGCTGGCCTCGACGCGGAACGAATGGCCGTGCAGCCGGCGATAGCGATGGTCGCCGGGGCCTTGCTCAATGTAGTGGGCCGCATCGAAATGCGCGGCCTTCGTGATCTCGAAGACGGGTTCGGACATGGACTTCTTTTATGACTAGGCCTGGGAGGCTCTAGCGCAACGGTCCTGTCACCAAACCGAGCGCCTTATCCGTCAGGGCAGGCCGAGATACTTGTGTGTCTGGACGCTTAAACGCCATTGAGGGTGGGAAAGGCAATAGGCGACGGCCAATTGCGTGTTTGCGTCGCGGTCCGGGCCGTCCATCGGCTGGAGATAGAAGCGCTCGAAATCCAGGCTTTCGAAGCGTTCCGGCATGGCCTTTTCCTGCGGGAACACCAGCTTCAGCTCCTGGCCGCGGGTCTGCACGACCGGCGCGTCGGCCTTGGGGCTGATGCACACCCAGTCGATGCCTTCGGGCGCGACCACCGTGCCGTTGCTCTCGCAGGCGATCTGGAAGCCGCGGGCGTGCAGGGCGGCGATGGCGGGCTCATCCAGCTGAAGCAGCGGCTCGCCGCCGGTGCAGACCACCAGCCGGTCGTTGGGACCGCCGGTCCAGGCGGCCTCGACGGCGTCAGCCAGGGCGTCGGCGGTGGCGAACTTACCGCCGCCCTCCCCGTCCGTGCCGACGAAGTCGGTGTCGCAGAAGGTGCAGACGGCCTTGTGGCGGTCCTGCTCGCGGCCGGTCCAGAGGTTGCAGCCGGCGAAACGGCAGAACACGGCGGCCTTGCCCGCCTGGCCGCCTTCGCCCTGCAGGGTGAGGAAGATCTCCTTGACGGTGTAGGTCACGGGACCAGGACCTCGCGACCGGCCGCGTCCCACTCGACGTAGCCCTTTTCGCGCAACTCGCAGGCCGGGCATTCGCCGCAGCCGTGGCCCCAGGGATGCAGCTCGCCGCGTTCGCCCTGGTAGCAGGTGTGGCTCTCAACCACGATCAGGTCGACCAGGTCTTCGCCGCCGAGGGTCTTGGCCAGGGCCCAGGTCTCAGCCTTGGTCAGATACATCAGGGGCGTCTCGACGCGGAAGTTCCGGTCCATGCCGAGGTTCATGGCGCTCTGCATGGCGTCCAGCGTGTCGCGGCGGCAGTCGGGATAGCCCGAGAAGTCGGTCTCGCACATGCCGCCGACCAGGGCGTCGATGCCCCGGCGGTCGGCCAGGGCCGCGGCGTAGATCAGGAACACGAGGTTGCGGCCGGGCACGAAGGTCGACGGCAGGCCGCGCTCGGTCATCTCGATGGCGCGATCGGCGGTCAGGGCGGACTCGGCGACGGCGCCGAAGCTCTTGATATCCAGGACGTGGTCTTCGCCCAGACGCTGCGCCCAGTGCGGGAAGCGGGCGGCGACCTGGTGACGGACGGCCTGGCGGGCCTCCATCTCGATCGAATGGCGCTGGCCGTAGTCGAAGCCCAGGGTCTCGACGCGCGCATAGCGCTCGAGCGCCCAGGCCAGGCAGACGCTGGAGTCCTGGCCGCCGGAGAACAGCACCAGGGCGGCGCCCGAGGGCGCGGAAGAGGTGGAAGATGCGGACATGCCGCTCCTCTACACGACCTTGCCCCCGGCTGGAACGGCGGGACGCGGCGCGGCGGCGCCAGGACTTCGACAACCAGCGTTTTCCGACTGTACCTTTTACGGGAATGCGACAAGATACAGCGTGCGGGGGAGCAAATTTTCTCCCTATTTTCAGCAGACCGTCACGGATGACCTTGCGTCACCCGGCGGACCGTCTTTTCTAAATTTCCAATAAGCGAGTTTTCGGCGCAACAGATGACGTTGCGTCAAGTGAAAAGCCGTAACCTATCGCCGTTTACTTACAGGCGCGGCAGTTGACAGCCAAAGAACGCAAGTATGCAATCCTGCAATGCCGAAGCAGGTCTGCCGGACACCTGCCCGCCGATCTCCGCAAAGGAGATACGACAATGAAAACGTGCGGCGACGAGGAAACAACGGGACGCGGATAGGGGCCGCCAACAAGGCGTCATCGCGTCCAGGGAGGGATTTCGAATGACGCAGACCCTGCGCTTGCGCGGCCTCTTGGCCATGAGCGCTTCCGCCGCCGTGCTGGCCGCCGTGGCCGCCCCCGCCTTCGCCCAGACGTCCGCACCGGCCAAGCCGGCCCAGGACAACGTGATCGAAGAGCTGGTGGTCACCGCCCAGAAGAAGGAGGAAGCCCTCCAGGACGTGCCGATCGCGGTCTCGGCCTTCAGCCAGGACAGCCTGGAAGTCCAGAAGATCGACGGCGGCCCGAACCTTCAGCAGGCCATTCCGAACGTCAGCTTCGGCAAGAGCAACTTCACCAACAGCTTCAACTTCCAGATCCGCGGCATCGGCTCCAAGGGCGTCGGCGTCTCGGCCGACAACGGCGTCGGCGTGCACGTCAACAACGCGCCCCTCCAGGCCTCCAACCTGTTCGAGGCCGAGTTCTACGACGTCGAGCGGGTGGAAGTGCTGCGCGGCCCGCAGGGCACGCTGTACGGCCGCAACGCCACCGGCGGCGTCGTCAACATCATCACCGCCAAGCCGGCCGACCAGTTCGAGGCCCTGGCCCGCGCCGAATACGGCAACTACGGCACGACCAAGCTGCGCGGGATGGTCAACATCCCGATCGTCGAGGAGAAGATGGCGCTGCGGATCGCGGCCGCCTCGGTGAAACGCGACGGCTTCGTCACCAACACCTACAACAACCACAAGGTCGACGATCGCGACCTGTGGTCCACCCGCGTCAGCCTGCAGGTCAATCCGAACGAGCGCCTGCGCGTCAACCTGATGTGGGAGCACTTCAACGAGGACGACAACCGCGCCCGCATCGGCAAGCAGCTCTGCACCAAGGATCCGGGCCCGGCCACGGTCGGCGGGGTGGCCACCGGCACGTCCCGACGATACCTGACGCAAGGCTGCTCTTCGGCCAGTCTCTACACCGACGCCGCCTACGGCACGGTCAACACTTCGGGCACGCTGTATGGCGTTCTGGGCAACCTGGTGGGCTTCACCAGCGGCGACCTCAACGCCGGCGACACGGTCAGCAAGGACCTGCGCGAGATCGAGACGCTGTTCGACCCGATCTACAAGTCGACCTCGGACGTCTACCAGTTCAACTTCGCCTACGACATCACCGACAGCCTGACCTTCACCTCGCTGACCTCGCTCAGCAACGGCAGCATCTATTCGAAGCAGGACTACTTCCGAAACATCTCGCCGGGCACGTTCAACAGCACGGCCCTGACGCCGGGCGGCTTCTTCACCGATCCGCAGACCGGAACGTCCAACACCTTCCTGACCTATGACATCTCGCGGTCGACGGCCAAGCAGCTGAGCCAGGAGTTCCGCCTGCAGTCGGCCTTCGACGGGCCGATCAACTTCAACGTCGGCGGCATCTATTTCGACTACCAGGGCATCACCGACTACCTGGTGGTCAGCAACGGCCTGACGATCTCGGCCCTGGCGCTGAACTTCCAGAACACCGGCAACCCGACCTGCAACCCGTCGACCACGGCCAACTGCATCGGCATCGACACCTCGGCCACCCCGACCGGCCAGGGCCACAACTACTATGACAACCACACGCCCTATCACCTGCGGGCCACCGCGCTGTTCGGCGAGGTCTACTGGCAGGCCAACGAGGACCTGAAGTTCACGCTGGGCCTGCGCCAGACCCAGGACAAGAAGAAGTCCGACTACTATCCGACCCCGCTGCTGACCACGGGCTACGGCCTGACCCAGGGCACGCCGTCGGCGCAGTACTCCGACTTCAAGGAACTGACCGGGCGCCTGGGCTTCGATTACAAGGCCAACCTGCCGTTCACCGACGAGAGCCTGCTCTACGCCTTCTATTCGAAGGGCTACAAGGGCGGCGGCGCCAACCCGCCGGGGGCCATCGGCCTGGCCGGCGTGGCGGCGACCTACCAGCCGGAATTCGTCAACGCCTTCGAGGTCGGGGCCAAGAACACCCTGCTGGGCGGCAGCCTGCTGCTCAACGCCACCGGCTTCTACTACGACTACCAGGGCTACCAGATCTCGAAGATCGTCAACCGCACCTCGGTGAACGAGAACATCGACGCCAAGGTCTGGGGCGTCGAGCTGGAAACCCTGTGGCAGCCGATCCACGGCCTGCGCCTCAACGCCAATGTCGGCTATCTGCACACCGAGATCGGCGACGGCGTCACCTCGATCGACACCATGAACCGCACCCAGGGCGACGCGGCCCTGACCCTGGTCAAGGCCGCCCGGCCGACCGCGGCCCTGGGCAGCAACTGCGTGCTGACCACCGCGGGCGTCGCGGCGGTGCTCGGCGCCGGCCTCGGCGGCACCCTGCCGCTGGCCTGCGCCGGCCCCGGCACCGGATCCAGCAGCTACTACAGCAACCTGACCAACACCCTGCTGACCCTGGCGACGACCAGCGGCGGCGCGGGCCTGACCGCGGCCCAGGCCACGGCTGTCCAGACCATACTGGCGGCGGCCGGCGGCCCGTCGGCCGGGGCCAGCACCCTGGTCGGCGCCCTGATGTCGAACGGCTTCACCTCGACCCAGGCCACCGGTCTGGTCACGGTGGCGCTGACCGCCAACGCGGTGGCCAACGGCACCGGCCTCTACAACTACGCCACCGGGGCCTCGATCGACGGCCGCGCGGCCGACCTGTCGGGCAACGAACTGCCCAACTCCCCGCACTGGACCCTGTCGCTGGGCGCTCAGTACACCTGGGACCTGCCGTCCGGCTGGTCGGCCACCGTGCGCGGCGACTACTACCGCCAGAGCGAGCAGTACGCCCGCATCTACAACACCGAGTACGACCGGCTGAAGTCGTGGGAGAACGTCAACCTGACGCTCAAGATCGAGAAGCCGGAGCTGGGCCTGTCGTTCGACGCCTACGTCAAGAACCTGCTCAACGACACGCCCATCACCGACGCCTACACCACCGACGACACCTCGGGCCTGTTCACCAACGTCTACACGCTGGAACCCAGGCTGTACGGGATCAGCATCACCAAGACCTGGTGATCCGGCTGAACCAGGTTCGTTGAAAAAACGAGGGCGGCGGGTGCAAATCCGCCGCCCTTCCTGCTTTCAGGCCTGTGACTTAACGACTCTGCAAGGCCAAGTCGTCCAAGCTGTGAACTCAACGTCGTCCAGCCCCCGGCCGCATGGAAACGCTCGCCCGCCTCATCGATCGCCGTGAACCGGTCGATCCTCAGACGTCCTGCCGGACGGTGCTGGAGATCTTCGCGAGCGAACCGCGCCTGGCGGCCCTGGCGGTCACGCAGGGCCGCGAGCCGATCGGCCTGATCTATCGCGACGTCTTCGTCGGCCAGATGCTGGTCGCCGCCGAACACCTCAACGAACGCCCCGTCACCGAGGTCATGGACCCCGAGCCGCGCAGCGTGCGCGTGTCGATGGATCCCGGCGTCTTCGTCGACGCCCTGGCCCAGAGCGCCACCCCGGTCTTCCGCACCGCCTTTGTCGCCACCGACGAGCACGGCGACTATGTCGGCGTCGGGGGCTTGGCCTCGCTGCTGGCCTCGCACCGCCGCAAGCAGCGCGAAGCCCGCGAGGCCATGGGCCTGGTCGAGCGCATGGCGCACGACATCGGCCTGCACCTGGACGGCGTCCAGGCCTTCACCGACCGGCTGGAACAGCAGCGCCTGGCGCCCGACGCCGCCGCCTGCGTGCGCGCCATCAGCGACACCAGCCGCGACATGAGCGACATCCTCGGCCGCGCCATGGACCTGCACCGCGCCGCCACCGGCGGCCTGGCCCTGTCGCCCGAGCCGACCCGCCTGCGCGACCTGGCCGACGCCGTCGAGGCCCGATGGGCGCCGCGCGCGGCCGAAGGCGGCTCGACCCTGCTGTTCTCCTACGACGGCGAGCCCGAAGCCGCCGCCCTGATCGATCCCTCGCGCCTGCTGCAGGTGTTCGACGCCCTGATCGACGGCGCCCTGGCCCACGGACGCGGCGTGATCGAGGCCAGCCTGCGGGCCCGCCTCGACGGCGACCGCCTGCGCCTGGAAGGCGACGTTCGCGACAACGCCGCCGCCGTCACCGCCGAGGAACGCCTGGCCCGCGTGTTCGACCCGCTCGGCGAAGGCCGGATGGACGACCGCGCCGAGATGGCTCTCGGCGTCGGCATGGCCCTGGCCCACCGCGTGCTGCGCGAGATGGGCGGCCAGGTGCGCGCCGAGCCCAACCGCGGCGCCGGCCTGACCCTGCGCTTCGCCCTAACCGCCCCGGTCGCCGAGGCGCTGTTCGACGACGCCGAGGAAGTGACCGTCTCGGCCCGCCCCGCCCACATCCTGATCGTCGACGACAACGCCACCAACCGAATGGTCGCCGAGGCGCTGTGCGAGATGTTCGACTGCACCTCGGAGCAGGTGACCGACGGCGTCGAGGCGGTCGAGGCCGCCCGCACCGGCCGGTTCGACCTGATCCTGATGGACATCAAGATGCCGCGCATGGACGGGGTGGCCGCCACCCGCGCCATCCGCGAACTGCCCGGCCCGGCCGGCTCGGCCCCGATCGTAGCCCTGACCGCCAACGCCGGCCCAGAGGACGTCGCCGTCTATCTGGCCGCCGGCATGCAGGACGTGGTCGAAAAGCCGATCAAGCCCGAGCGCCTGGCCGTGGTGCTGAGCGCCCTGCTGGCCGGCGAAGACGAGCAGGAAGCGGCCTGATCCGCCCTGGCCGATCAAGCTCCGCAAGACTCAACCTCTACGAAACCCAAAGACACCGAAAGTTGTCTCAAGATCTGGCTTGAGTAGAGCCCGCGACAGATCGACGCCGCTACTGGCCTGCGCGCCAAAGTAGCCCTAAGTTGTTGTTCGAGCGGGAGACGAGAGCGTCGTGTTGAATTCGGCCGAACAGCAGGCTTGGGATTTCCTGAGCAAGGCGCCGCACTACGGCGCGCCGGCCGAAGTCGAAGAGCATTTCGGCCGCGCCCTGGCGGCCTTCGGCTACGAGCGCTTCGCCGCCACACTGGTCAACGCCGAGCGCTACGGCAAGGAGCCCCCGGCCCTGTCGCGCCAGGACTTCGAGGCCTGGGACAGCCGCTACTGGGGCGAACGCTACGTCGTCCACGACCCCTGCGTGAAGCTGCTGCTGAAATCGAGCAAGTCCTTCGCCTGGACCGACGCCAAGCCGCTGGGCGACCAGCGCGCCCACGCCATGTGGGGCGAGGCCTCCGAGTTCGGCATGAACGACGGCTATGTGGTGCGGGTGTTCGGCCCGGCCGGCCACGAGGTGCTGATCCGCATGGCCACGGGCGCGCCCGACACCGACCCGGCCGCCCGCGCCGTGGTCGAGAGCCTGGCCACGGTGTTCGGCACCATCATGCTCAAGCATTGGGAACTGCAGGACGACAATCCCGACTACGGGGTGATCTCCGAGCGTCAGGCCCAGTGCCTCTATTGGGCCAGTCGCGGCAAGACCGACTGGGAGATCGGCGCGATCCTCGAGCTCTCGCCCCGCACCGTCCACCATCACGTCGAGGCGGCCAAGAAGCGCCTGGGCGTGGTCAAGCGGCAGGAAGCGGTGATGAAGGCCGGCGAACTGGGCCTGCTGAAGGCCGAGTGACTCTACACGCGTAACGTCGATACGCGAAATTTCACAACCTTGAATATGGCTCGACGATCTGTTAGGTCTTCGACATAGTCGTTTTGCGCCCGCGCGGAACGCTAATTATGGTCGTGTGTGCGCCAGCGCACAGACCAATTCCCCTTAAAAACCGGAAATGCCTCACGGACTGAGGCGGCGTGCGCATAGGCCGTTTGGCCTATCGGTGATTGGGCGGATCATACTGCCTAATGCGAGCTGTCCAGAACGGGGGACAGCATCGCCATGATCCACATCGTCACCTGCGAAAATCGCCACCTCTACGGCCCCCAGCTTTGGGCCATGCATGAAGAACGTCGCAAGCAGTGCGTCGAGAAGAACGGCTGGGTCGACCTGGTCGTGCTCGACGGCGGCGAGGTCGACGACTACGACGACGCCCGCGCCATCTACCTGCTGGGCTTCGACGACGACATGCAGCTCGAGGTCGGCCTGCGCCTGCGGCCCACCGACGACCGCTGCATGCTGGCCGACAAGTTCGGCCACCTGATCGCTCCGGGCGAAAGCCCCAAGAAGGGTCAGGACGTGTGGGAGGCCAGCCGCCTTTTCACCACCGAGGCCTATCGCGCCAAGAAGGGTCCGAGCCGCGGCACGCGCGTGTTCGAAGCCTGGGCGGCGGCCATGGAGCTGGCGCTGGTCAACAACGTCACCCGCTTCGTCGGCATGATCGACATGGCGCTGTATCCGGGAATCATGAACTCGCCGATCGACACCCGGCTGGTCGGCCTGCCCCGCCCCTACGAGTACGGCGTGGTCGCCGGATCGGAAATTCTCCTGTCGCGAGAATTGCTCCAGCGGGTTCGCGAATCGATCGCCATCGAATCAACCGTGGGCTATCACGTCGACGAACTTGACCTGCGGGCCTTCGGTGATCTGGTCGCCGTGCAGCGCCAGGTGCTGCGGGCGATGACGCCTCAGATTCTTCCGGGTTCGGAGCGTGACGAAACCCTTTCCGCGGAAGCGCTTTTCCGCTTGCACGACGCAAGCGGCCAAGCTCGGCGGATCTGGAGCGATCGCGGTCAGAAATCGGAGTTTCAGCTTAACGCTTAGGCGGAGCATAAGCTCCACCTCAGCGACGTAGCGCCGCACCTGAGCTAGCTCGACTTTCGCCAACGCCCCGGTCGTGTCATTTTACACAAACAACCGTTGGAGGCGAAAAAGTTGAGTGAAGAAACCGAAGGCCGGCGACCCAACCCGGTCGATCTGCACGTCGGCGGTCGTGTCCGTATGCGTCGCAAGCTGTTGGGCGTGAGCCAGGAGCAACTGGCCGATTCCCTGGGCCTGACCTTCCAGCAGGTCCAGAAATACGAGCGTGGCGCCAACCGCGTCAGCGCTTCGAAACTGTACGAAATCGCCCGCACCCTGCAGGTGCCGGTGTCCTTCTTCTTCGACGGCCTCGCCGACCCGATGAACGGCGCCGAAGAGGACGAAGTCGGTCACCACGCCGAACGCGTCGTTCAGGAATTCCTGACCACGCCGGAAGGCCTGGAACTGGCCGAGGTGTTCCCGAAGATCAACCGCGGTCGCGTCCGCCGCCAGGTGCTGGACCTCGTCCGCGCCATGGCCGAGGAAGCCGCCCGGGCCGACGCCTGATCCGAGCGATCACCGAGTAAACTGCTTAGAAGAGCCTCGCCTCCCCCCAGGCGAGGCTTTTTCTTGGTCTGTACATCAACCGGCGTTGGCCCGGCTCTGGGCCGCCAGCCAGATGCGCTTGGCCGTCTGGGCCCCGGCCGGGGCCAGGCCGCGCAGGTCGTGGCTCTTGAGAAAGGTCAGGCCGATCTCGCGGTCCTTGCGCCAGGCCACCTTGGCGTCGTGGGCGAAGCCGCCGACCAGGTCGACCAGTTGGGCGCTCGCTGGCGGCGTCGAGCCCGACAGCATCTGCACGCGGGCCCCGCCGTCCGACATGTCCTTGATCACGCAGTCCCAGGCGAAGGCGCCGCACAGCACCTTGCCGGACCTGTTCGTGGACAGGCGCGGCGCGGTACGCCGGTCAGCCCCCGAACGTGAATCGAATATCGACATGCCTCAAGGAACGCACGGCGCGGTTAATCGGCCGTCTGTTCCAAAGGTTTTTCCGATATTTACCTAAAGCTTGAGCATACCGATCATGCCGCGTCGCGGCTCGCGTCGGGCCGCCAGCCGTTGCTCAGCAGGTCGATGGCCATCAGGTGCGCCAGCTCCAGCACCTGCCCCTCCAGGCTGTCGAGCAGGGCCAGCCGCCGGTCGGGCGACGGGGTGTGGGCGTAGAGCGCGCACAGCACGTGCAGGCGGGCGCGGATGCTGGGCGGCTGGAAATCCGAATGCAGCAGCGAGGGCCCGGCCATCTCGGCCGCCGACACCCCGCGCCGGCCGAACGGACCGGTCGGAAGATCCTCCGACGCGTCACCGAGACCTGGCCACTGCTGCGACGGAACCGACTGCCTGGACATGACTGAACTCACGCTTTCCTGCTTGGGGTTGAACTGAAGATCAGGCCACGAGGGCCGGGGCGCCGCAGCGCATGCCGTTGGTGCGGACGTCGGCCTCGCCCAGGCCCACGCCGAGCATGCCGGTCAGGCTGTTGATCACCTGGTCGA
The DNA here is from genome assembly GCF_057586355.1 of Caulobacter sp. SRI_008. NCBI lineage: Bacteria > Pseudomonadati > Pseudomonadota > Alphaproteobacteria > Caulobacterales > Caulobacteraceae > Caulobacter > Caulobacter sp. SRI_008. Next base: position 153,786 of record NZ_JBYCZS010000004.1, on the reverse strand, counting down.
GCGGCGCGGCCGCGGCCGCCAGCACCGGCGTCAGGGCCGTCAGCACCGCCGACTTGCCCAGGCCCAGCTGGATGCCCAGCAGATTGACGTCCAGCGTCAGGCCGGTGATCAGCGTGGCCACGGTCGTACCGACCAGGTCGTTGGTCTTCACCGTCTTGACCGTGCGGGCCTTCACCTCGGCGCTGCTGAACACGACGTTGCGGAACGAGCCGCCGCCCAGGTCGACCTTGGACGAGCCGTCCACCGTGAACAGCGGCGCCTGGACGATGCGGCCCTTGGTCGGGGTCAGGGCCTGCTTGAAGTTCGACAGCTTGCTGGTGTCGACCTGGCCGATGGTCAGCGAGCCGACGCTGGGCTTGACCGCCAGGGTCGTGGTGCGGGCCGTGCAGTCCAGGGCGGCCAGCTTGGCCTCGCCCGAGGCCAGCTCGACGATCAGCGGCACCTTGATCTGGGCCGCGCCGCCCAGCAGGCTGCCCGACCCCAGCAGCTTGGCCTCGACATAGAGCCGCGTCTGGACGGTGCGGATGACCACCGACTTGTCCTGGGTGACGGTCATGAACGGGGCGTTGTTCATCGGCTCGCCGATGGCCAGCCAGGCGTCGACGTCGGCCAGGCCCGGGATGGCGGTTCCGAGATCCAGCTGCACCTGGCGCGAGCCGTTGCTCAGCATCAGCATGGCGTTGGCCAGTTGCATGGCGTCGATGCCGACCGCCGCGCCCGCCCCGCCGACCACGCGGTCCTGGCGGGCGTAGGGGCCGGCGTCGATCAGCGCGCTGAGCTTGATGCTCTGGTTGGCGTTGGTGGCCGAGGACAGCACCTTGGCCGCCGCCGAGGCGCGGGTCTGGCCGGCCGCCGACAGCACGTCCGACAGCACAGACAGGGCCTTGCTGGTCTTCACGTCGGTGGCGAGCAGGTCGTTGTAGCTGGCCGCCTTGACGCCGAGCTTGGTGTTGAGCGCGTCGAGATAGCCGAACAGCTCGACGTCGGCGCTGGCGAGGGCCTGGTAGTCCATGACCGACAGGCTGACCGAACTGCCGGTCAGGCCGGTCAGCAGGGCGTTGGCGACGCCGCCGTCGACGCTGGCCAGGCGCGTGCCGATCGAGAAACTGGCCAGATCGGCGCGGGCGGCCGTGGCCTGCCGGCGGATCGGGATCGAGGGGCGGCCCAGCAGGGCCTGGCCGAAGAACAGGTCGGCCTGGCCCTCCAAGGTCACGCGGGCGGCGTCGGGCGTGGTCGCGCCGCTCTGGAAGCGCTGGGCGGCGGCCGTCTTCTGGGCGTCGTAGCGGCCCTTGGCGACCTGCACGGCCACGGTCCCGCCGACGGGGTTGACCTCGACCGTCGCGCTGGCGGCGCGATCGGCGCGGTCGAGGTCGGCCGCCGCGGCCAGGGCCGCCAGGTCGGCCACCCCCTGCAGGCGCCGAGACTGCAGGTAGACAGAGCCGAGGTCGACGGCCAGGGCGGCCAGGCCGACCCCGCCGGTCAGGGCGGCGGCGGCGATGATCGCCACGCCCCCCTGGTTGTTGGAAAGAAAGCCACGGCTGGAAAGGAAACGGCGCACCATCAATACCCTCCCAGACGGACGACCGCCTGACGGGTGATCAGGCTGGACGGCATGGGAGCGATCTTGGCGAAGGCGAAGGCCACGCTGTTGGAAGCGTCGTAGGAGACCGAGATCACCGCCCGGTCGCCGCGATCGGTGACCTTGGTGGTCAGCCGCTTGGCGTCGAGACCGGCGTAGTCGGTCACGCCCTCGGCGGCCGAGGCCTTGGCCAGCTGGCTCCGTTCGGTGGCGTTGAGGCCGGCCACGGCGGCCCGGGCGGCGTCGTTGGCCACCTGTTGCACCGAGTGGGCCATCCAGAAGTAGGAGCCCCAGCCGACCATTCCGATCACCATGGCGATCAGCACCGGGCACACGAGCGCGAATTCCACCAGAGCCGTCCCTTGCTGGTCGGCGCCGAACTTCCGGATCGAACGCGGCTTCCTCATCTACGCCTCCCGTACCCGTCTGGGACGAACACCCTTTGGGTTGTGAAGCGAGATTAGTTCGACCTTGGCTTTCTCCACGTTCGTACGGGTAATCCGGATTTTGCGAAGTTCACGGACATGGAACCGACGACCCGTGCGACGTTTGGCCACCCCCCAGACTGCGTTGCCCCCGTACTCAGCCGCCGGTAACTTTAGCGCGCAACTGACCAACCATTCCGAGAGTTTGCTTCAGTGAATGCGTAGCGTCCGGATTCCACGCAAATCTGGAGGGCGACATGAAGTCGCGCGACATAGCACCTGCAAGGGTGACCGCCGGAGAAATCAGCCGCAATTTCGGCCAATGGCAGGATGTGGCCCTGTCGGGGCCCGTCATTGTCACGCACCATGGCCGTCCACGGGTGGTGATGATCTCGGCCGAGCACTACGCCGCCGCCGGCCTCACCGAAGGTCCGGGCGGTCACGACAATGATTCCGAGCTGCACACGGCCGAGACCGCGCGATCGGCGATCCTGGGCCACATGAACGAGGCCTTCGTGGCCCTCGACCCCGACCTGCGCATCACCGCCGTCAATCCGGTGTTCGAGGACCTGAAGGGCTCTAGCGCCGCCCAACTGATCGGCGCGGCCTGGAACGAGGTGTTCAACGCGCCGTCCCAGGCCCTGATCGGCGAACAGTTCCGCCGCGTCCTGCGCACCGGCGAGACCCTGGAGTTCGAGTCGGAATCCACCGTCCAGGCCGGTCGCTGCTTCGGCGTGCGCGTCTTCCCCTATCCCGGCGGCGTGGCGGCCCTGTTCGTCAACCGCACCGAGGAGCGCGACCTGCGCGGCCGCCTCGACCGCGCCTCGGCCCTGGAGACGGCCCTGGCCGTGCTGCCGGGCCTGGCGACCGCCCGGCTGAACATCCGCGGCGTGCTGGCCAGCATGGACGCCGACTTCCTGACCCTGACCGGGTTCTCGGAAGCCGAACTGCGCGACTGCCGGCTCAGCGACATCGTACGACCGGCTGAGCGTCGCGGCCTGACCATGGCCGTCGAGCACGCCCTGCAAGGCGACCCGCCGGCCCGCCTGTCGGTGACCCTGCTGATCAAGAACGGAGCCGAGCGGACGGTCGAGCTGGGGCTGGCGACCATCCGGCGAGACGGAGCCCCCGACGGCGTGCTGATCGCGATCGCGGCCTGACCGCTATACCGTTAACTTGACCGTACGGAACAATCGCCAGCCAATGCGCTGTAAGCGCTTGTCTTTTTGATGATCACAAGGCAAACCCGAAACGTTGGTTTTCGTATACGGAAGCGGCGTCATGGCGGGCTCGCCCATTCCACATCCAGTCGACACCCATGTCGGCGCGCTGATCCGCGCGCATCGTCGCGCGGCCGGTGTTTCACAAGAAGAGCTGGGCAAGGCGATCGGCCTGACCTTCCAGCAGGTGCAGAAGTATGAGACCGGCGAGAACCGGATCAGCGCTTCCAAGCTGGTCGAGGTGGCTAGGACGCTCAACGTGCCGATCTCGGCCCTGTTCGACGGGCTCGACACGGGTCCCGACGGCGAAAACCTGATCGTGCGCTTCACGGCCCTGCGCGACGCCAGTCCGTTCATGCAGGCGGCCGTCGAGCTTCCCGACGCGATCCGGGCGGAACTGTTCAGGCTGGCCACGGTCTACGCCGCCGAGGACGGGGCGACATCCTGATCACCGGCCGACGACACAGCCATAGTTTGCCATAATCAATCGCTCTACCTATAGTAGCCAATCCGACACATCCGGGGGGATGCGGCTATGGGCGAAGCGAAGACGATAAGGGTGCCGGCGCGAGACGGCGTCGAGATCGGCGAGGTCGCCGCCGGCGCAAGCTGGCGCTTCTCGGCCCGCGGCCGCTGGTGGGACTGGTTCGTGCCTTCGGGCGCCGGCGGCTACCGCTTCTTCCTGGCCGACATCCTGGACATCTACCCCGTGTCGAAGGGCCGGCCGTTCTTCGAGCTCACCGCCCGCGTGCGGGAGCACCCCGAAAAGCTCTATCCCATCGGCCGGGGCGCGACGGTCACCTTCGAGCAGGCGGGCACGGTCGAGCTCTTCGCCAACGACGTCGAAGGGTTCAACTGGAACAACAGCGGCGCCATCGAGGTCGACTACGAACCCTGCGACTGCCCAGAGCCCCTCCCCGACCACAGCCAGTACGACGGCCTGCCGGGCAAGTGGACGCTGCTGCGCGACACGCTGGACAAGACCAAGGGCGTCGGCTCGACCGCCATCCTCACGCTGGGCGCGGGCGCGGCGCTGGCCTTCACCCAGCAGGGCCGAGACCTCGTGCGCACCGTGGCCGAGGGCGACTTCTCCGGCGACACCGCGGTGCGCCAGATCTTCTTCGCCCTGACCCTGCTGTTCCTGGCCGTGCAGACCTGGATCTGGCCCCGCCTGATCATCCTGTCGAACTACGGACGCGATCGCCAGGCCTGGACCCCCAACTGGCTGCTGCGCTGGACGCCGAGGCTGCTGGGCCTGGCGCCGTTCCTGTTCGTGATCGGGGCGCTGTTCAAGAATCCCGCGCCCAATACCGGACTGATCGCCGCCCTGGTGCTGATCGGCCTGGGCTTCTTCGCGGCGATCATCGCCCAGTACGACGCCCGCAAACGGATCAGGGCGACGGCGAACGCCAAACGCCAGACGCCGCGCGAGCCGCTGCGCATCGGCCGTCTGTGGGTGATCGCCAGCTTCCTGATCAGCCTGACCGCGATGCTGTGGGCGATCTTCTTCCCCGTCGCCTTCGGCTTGACCCTGGGCGCGCCGGCCGTGGCCTTCCTCGGGGTGGGCTGCATCATCCCGGTGCTGGTCGTGCTGATCCAGACCGGCGACGCCGCGCGCGTGCCGACCCTGGCCTTCCTGGTGGTCGCGGCCGCGATCTTCGGACTGTGGGTCGACAACCACCCGGTCGGCTGGCGGGCGGCGACCACGCCCTATCACGCCATCGCGCAGGACCAGCGGCTGACGCTCGATCGGGCCTACGAGGACTGGGCCAAACAGGCGCCGGCCGGACCCGACGGCGCGCGCACCCTGGTGCTGGTCGCCTCGGAAGGCGGCGCTTCGCGGGCCGGCTACTGGACCGCCGAGGTCCTGGCCTCGCTGCACGAGAAGACCGGGGGCAAGCTGGCCCACAACCTCTTCGCCATCAGTTCGGTTTCCGGCGGCAGCGTCGGTGCGGTCGGCTATGCGGCGGTGCTGCAGGACCGCCCCAACCTGCAGCCGAAGGATCTGCGCGGCGCGGTCACCGACTTCGCCGGCCGCGACTTCCTCAGCCCCACCTTCGGCGGGATGCTGTTTCCGGACCTGCTGCAACGCCTCGTGCCCGTGGCCCTGCTGCCCGACCGGGCCCAGGGCCTGGAACTGGCCTTCGAGGCCGGATGGCGCGAGCACTGCAAGGACGTTCCGGGCTGCGACCATCCGGATCTGCTGAGCCGGAGCTTCAGCCAGTTCGGCCCGACCGACGGCGCCTGGCGGCCGCTGGTCATCATCAACGGCGCGAGCCAGGAGACCGGCCGGCGCATCCTCACCAGCCGCCTGCGCTTCAGCCCGTGGGAGATCAATGCCGACGACTTCTACAACGTCGTCGATCGCGACGTTCCGGTCTCCACCGCGATCCACAACGGCGCGCGCTTCCCCTGGATCAGCCCGGCCGGAACCCTGACCCGCAAGAACGGAACCGGGTCGGGCCACATCGTCGACGGCGGCTATTTCGAAGCCGCGGGGGTCGAGGTGCTGCGCGAACTGGCGCCCGCCCTGCGGACCATCGCCGAGAAGCGCGGCGACAAGCTGCGCATCGTCTTCGTCTATATCGGCTATCGCGAGCGCACCGACGAGGCCCTGGCCAGCGCCGCCGCCCCGGCCGACGACCCGAGGGCCAACAGCTTCCTCAACGAACTGAGCGCGCCGCTGAAGGCCCTGTTCGGCAGCCGCTCGGCCCATGCCGGCCATCTGCAGCGGGAGCTCAAGCTGGAGGCGTCGGGCGATCCCCGGGACATCAACCCGATCCTCTATTCCTCGACGCCGCTGGCGCACTACGAGCCGATCCTGCTGTGCAAGCAGACGGGTCCGCGGCCCTTCGAACCGCCGATGGACTGGGCTCTGTCGGGCTGCGCCAAGGCCTATATGCGCAAGGCGGCCGGCGGGACGGCGATCGCGGAGGGCCGGCAAAGCGCCTGCCGCAAGATCCTCGACCAGCCGATCCCCTGCCAGCGCTCGCTGGATGCTGCGATCGCCCGCGCGGCGCGTCAGACGCTGGGCGGAGCGCCGGAGCCGAGAACGCCGACGGCGGTCGTCGCACAGCCTTGAATCTGATCGGCGCCCATTCCCGACCACGAAGGCGGGGATCCAAGCTGGCTTTCAGGATGAAGCTCGCTCTTGGGTGATCTTCCGACTCGGCTTGGATCCCCGCCTGCGCAGGGATGCTCGGTGGAAAAATGGCCGAAGTTCTTGAGCGTCGATGCGCCCCGGGGGCGGCGTGAGGACGCACGGACGCCGAGCCCGCCAGAAGCGACCGGGGCGCATACGAAGTACAAAGCTTGTCGGGAAGAACCGTAGTGGTGGCTGGGGGCGGGATCGAACCGCCGACCTGTGGGTTATGAATCCACCGCTCTAACCATCTGAGCTACCCAGCCGCCGAAGCGGAGCGGGCTTATAAGCGCAAACTGACGCCGGCTTCAAGCCCGGTTTGCGATGTCATCCACAACTGCGCTGAGGCGCCGCGCGAGGCTGTCGGGACCATAATCGGCCAGCACCGCTTCACGGGCCTTTTCGCCAAAGGCCAGCGATCCAGCGGGGTTGGCGACCAGGGCGGCCAGGGCGTCGGCCAGGGCGACCGCGTCGCCCGGCGGCAGCAAGCGGCCGCTGACGCCCTCGACGATCATCTCGTCCGGACCCGGAATGGCGCTGGCGGCGACGGGCAAGCCCACCGCCATGGCTTCGAGCAGCACCAGGGGGAAACCCTCCTGGTAGGACGGGAAGGCGAAGACGTCGCCCGTGGCCAGGAAGGCCGAGGCGTCGCGCCAGCCGACCAGGCGCACGCGGTCGGCCAGGCCGTGCTCGGCGATCAGGCCTTCCAGCTTGGCGCGCTCGTCGCCCTCGCCGGCGATCTCGACCTCGAAGGCAAGGCCCCGGTCGCGCAGAAGGGCGGCGGCGGCGATCAGCACGTCGAAGCCCTTCTTGGGATGCAGGCGGCCGGCGGCGACGATGCGCGGCGGGCGGCCAGGCTCGGTGAAGGGCGTCGCCCGCACGGTCGGGATCTTCACGGCGTTGGGCACGAAGTGGACGTGGGCGGCAGGCACGCCGCGCTCGATCGCCAGGTCGGCGAGGTGCCGGCCGACGCAGATGTAGTCGGTGCGGGTGGTCTCGATGTCGAAGACCGGCTTGTGGACGCAGATCGCCAGGCGGGTCGATTTCGGGGCGGCCTTGGCGAACAGGCGCGCGGGCCGCTGGCCATGGCTGAGGATGATGGCGGGCTTGACCGCCTTCACGATGGGGCGGGCCGCGCCCAGGGTCAGGGGATCCCAGTCGGTGTAGGCGGGCATCGACAGCAGCGGCGGGGTGCGGCCGGCCTGGGCCTGGGCCACCTTGCTTCCCGCCCGCACGACGCCCGCGCACAGACCGCCGCGGCGGGCCGCCCAGGTCTCGAGGATCGGCTGGTAGTCGAGGAACACCTGTTCCAGGCCGCCCAGACCCTTGCCCAGCATGGCGTGCAGGATGGCGGTCAAGGCGATCTCCGAAACTGACGGGAAAACAAGCGCCGGAACCTTCCCCGCGAGGCCCACGCTGTCAATGCGCCGGACGAAAATCAGGCCCGCTCTCGCCGCCCCCCTCGCCTGCCGGGAGAAAAGCCGTTTATGGTCGCCTCATGCGCTCATCCCTGATCTTCGCCGCCTCCGCCCTTCTCGCCATGGCCGCCTGCGGTCCCGGCGAGGCCCAGAACAGCGCCGCCCCGGCCGTCACCGCCGACGGCGGGCCGGTGGAGACGCGCGCCGCCAACGCGCCCGACCAGAAGCCGGCCTTCGCCGGCCAGACCCGTGCGCCCCTGAAGGCCGCCGGCGTCGCCTATCAGGTGCAGGTCGTGGCCAAGGGCCTGGAGCATCCGTGGGCCATCGCCTTCCTGCCCGACGGTTCGGCCCTGGTGACCGAGCGCGCCGGCCGCCTGCGCATCCTGGCCAAGGACGGAACCCTGTCGCCGGCCGTCGCCGGCCTGCCGGCGGTGGACGCCAACGGCCAGGGCGGCCTGCTGGGCCTGGCGGTCGATCCGCACTACGCCCAGAACGGCCTGATCTACTGGAGCTATGCCGAGCCGCGCGAGGGCGGCAACGGCACGACCGTGGCCCGGGGCAAGCTGGTTCCGGGCGCGGCGCCCAAGGTCGAGACCGTCCAGGTGATCTGGCGCCAGACCCCGACCCTGGCCTCGGCCCTGCACTTCGGCGGTCGGCTGGTCTTCGCCCGCGACGGCAATCTGTTCGTCACCACCGGCGAGCGCTCAATCATCGAGGGCCGGATGCAGGCCCAGCGCCTGGACGGGACCCTGGGCAAGGTGATCCGCATAAAGCCGGACGGGTCGATCCCGGCGGGCAATCCCTTCGCCGGCCAGGACGGGGCCAAGCCCGAGCTCTGGTCGATCGGCCATCGCAACCTGCAGGCCGCCGCGATCAATCCCAAGACCGGCGAGCTGTGGACCGTCGAGCACGGCGCCAAGGGCGGCGACGAGCTGAACATCCCCCGCGCCGGCAAGAACTACGGCTGGCCGACCATCACCTATGGCGAGGAATATTCCGGCAAGCCGATCGGCGACGGGATCACCGCCAAGGAAGGCCTGGAGCAGCCGATCTACTACTGGGATCCGGTGATCGCGCCCTCGGGCATGGCCTTCTACGAGGCCGACCTGTTTCCGGCCTGGAAGGGCAGCCTGCTGGTCGGGTCGCTGAAGGAGCACCACATCGCCCGCCTGACGCTGGACGGCGACAAGGTGGTGGGCGAGGAGCGCATCGCCACCGAGTTCGGCGAACGCATCCGCGACGTCGTGGTCGGCCCCGACGGCGCCGTCTGGGCGGTGACCGACGAGGAAGACGGCAAGGTGATCCGGATCACGCCGAAGGGCTGAATTTCACCAAGGCGCGATTGACGCAGGACAACAACCTGAGACTGTGATCGCCAGTCCAGTCCCGAGTCCGCATCCATGCTCGATCGCCGCCAGACCCTCACCCTGCTCGCCGCGCTGTTCGGAGCCCAGGCGACCAGTTCCGCGCTCGCGGCGGGCGCGCCCATCCGCGCCAAGATCCGCCTGCAAGGTCGCCGCGTGGTGATGGACGCCACGCTGAACGGGCGCGGACCCTACGCCTTCATCATCGACACCGGGGCGGTGATCAGCGGCATGCGGCCCGACCTGCCGGGGCAGCTTGGCCTGCGCAAGCTGCGCGACGTGCGGCTGAACCAGGGCAAGGTCTTTCCGCTCTACGCCGTCGACGAGGTGGTGTTCGGCGGCGCCGTGCGGCAATCGGGCGTCAGCCTGGCGGGCCTGACCGACGTCAGGATCGACGCCGACGGCCTGCTGGCGGCGGGGCTGCTGACCACTTTCGACAGCGAACTCGACTTCGAGGCCGGTGAATGGCGGGTGCTGCCGAACGGGCAGTTCGATCGCGCGGGCTACGCCCGGCTGCCTTCCGACCTGCACGAGAGCTCGGCCATCGGCGGCTCGTCGCGCATCGTGGCCGACGTCACCCTGGACGGCAAACCCCTGCGCCCGCTGCTCGACACCGGCGCGCCGATGGCGATGTACATGGAAAACCGCCTCGGACGGCAACTGGGCCTGTGGAATGACGAGACGCCCTATGCGCCGGTCCGCTCGCGGGGGATCGCCGGGCCGACCAAGAACCTCTCCCGTCTGGTTCGCGCCAGGCAGCTCAAGGTCGGCGCGGAGGTCTACGAGGATGTCCTGGTCGTGGTCCACGCGCCGCAGGAACTGATTTCCGGCTCGCTGCTGGGGCTGCCGATCCTGCAGACGCTGAACCTGTCGTTCGATCGCGGCGACAACGCCCTCTGGGTCAGGCGCAACGGGCTGCCGGTTCCCGAGACGCCCTATGCCCGCTCGGGCCTGTGGGTCGATCTGGAGGGATCGGAGGTGCGGGTCACCGAGGTCGGCGCGGGAAGCCCCGCGGCCAAGGCCGGCGTGCTGCCCGGCGACGTGGTTCGCGGCGCGCGTTCGGTGCGCGAGGCGGTGGCCATGACCGGCGGCCCGGCCGGACGCGAAGTGACCTTGCCGCTGACGCGCAAGGGCCAACCCACCGAAGCCCGCCTCACCCTGGCCGACTACCTGTAACTAATCGACGTCGCGCCGGGCGCGCCAGGCCTTGCGGGCCTCGGACGGCTTGCCCTTGACCAGGGCCCCGGCCGCCACGCCGGCCAGGAACGAGGCGGTGGGGTGGGCCAGGATGATGTCGGCCACCCGCTCCTCGATCGGAGCCTTGCGATGCTTGGCCTGATGGTTCGACTGGGCCAGGGCCCAGATCGCCACCACCGCCGCGGCGATGCCGGCGACAATGGCGTGGGCCCAGGCCGTGCCGACGATCGAGGCCAGGAAGGCGAACACCGCCATGGCGCCCGACACCGCCGCGATCGCCGCGGCCATGACCAGTCCCGCGCCCCGCACCAGGCGCGAGGTCAGCCGCTCGATGAAATCGTCCACCATCGCCCTCTCCGTGAAACAGCCTATCGGCTAACGCGCGAGCGGGGGTTTGGTGTCAGCCGGCCGACACAAGCAGATCCGCTACCGTTTCGCCGATCGCCAGCGAACTGGTCAGGCCCGGGCTCTCGATGCCGAACAGGGCCACGAGGCCCGGCAGGCCATGGGTGTCGGCGCCGCGCAGCTGGAAGTCGGGCTGGGGCTCGTCCGGACCATGAAGCTTGGGCCGCACCCCGGCGTAGTCGGGGCTGAGGACGCCGTCGGGCAGGCCTGGCCAGAACTTGCGGATATAGGCGGCGAAGGCGTCGGCCCGGTTCGGATCGACCGAATAGTCGGGGGCTGGGACGTATTCGAGGTCGGGTCCGAACACCGCCTGGCCGCCCATGTCGTTGCGATAGTGGGTGCCCAGCGCCCCATGGATCGGCGGCGGATAAACCAGACGCTGGAACGGCGCCTTGCCCATGAGCCGGAAATAGACGCCCTTGCCGTAGTGAGCGGCGGGGATCTGGTCGGCCGGAAAGCCCTCGATGCTCGCCGCCACGGCCTGGGACGACAGTCCCGGGGCGGTGACCAGCAGGCGCGTGGTCAGGGTGGTCGGTTCGGCGCCGCCGGCCCGCACGGTGAAGCCGCCGCCCTCCAGCGGGGTCGCGCCCTCGAACGGCGTGGACAGCACCACCGCCCCGCCGGCCGCCTCGATCTCACCCTGCAGGGCCAGCATGTAGTCGTGGCTGGCGAAGACGCCGCTTTCCGGCGACAGCAGGGCCGCGTGGGCGTTGAGGCCCGGCTCCAGCGCCTGGGCCTGCGCGCCGGTGAGCCGTTCCATACCCTCGACGTCGTTGGCCTGAGCCTGGTCCCAGATGGCGTCGAGGCGGGCGATCTCGTCGTCGCTGGTGGCCACCACCAGCTTGCCGCACTTCTTGTAGGCGACCTTGTGCGCGTCGAGGAACGCGTAGAGCCGCCGCCGCCCCTGCACGCACAGCAGGGCCTTCAGCGAGCCGGTCGGGTAGTAGAGCCCGCCGTGGATCACCTCGGAATTACGCGACGACACGCCCTGCCCGATGTGCCCCTCGGCCTCCAGCACGGCAACGGTCAGCCCGCGCTGGCTCAAGGCGTAGCCGCAGGCCAGCCCCACGGCGCCGGCGCCCACCACCACCGCGTCGAAATCAAACTCGGTCATTTGAGGGTCGCTGAATGTTCGATGGAACGGATGATCACCGCGTCGTCCGCCACCTCGTAAAAGATCACATAGGCGCCGTGCGGCAGTCGGCGAAAACGAGGATGGCTGGCGACCGCCTGAGCCATGTAGGGCGCAAAGGCGAGCTGCTCGAAACGCTCCATCAGGCTCTCGATAAAGCGGACGCCGGCGCGAGGACTGTCCTCGGCGATATAGTCGCGAATTCGCGTCAAGTCGCGCCGGGCGCGCGGCGTCAGGACATAGGGAAGGCTCACTCGCCGGTGGCCTTGGCCCGCGCCTTCAGATCCGCCAGCATTTCAGACAGGAATTGGCGGCCATCGACATGCTCGGCCGGATCGACGGCTTCCATTTCCAGTTCGTCGAGCAAGGCCTCGAGCTTGTCCGAACCACCGACGATGTCGACCGCTCGGCGATAGTTGAGCTCCGCCAGTTCGGCGGCGACGCCCTCTTCCAGCGAAGCAAACTCGCCCCGCTCGACCCGCGCCAGGAGGTCAGCCGCGTCCTCGGCGCTCAAGGTCACCGTCACCTGGTCTGGATGTCGAACCGGCCTGTTCATGGCGGCAAGCCTAGCACGGAGCCAAAGAAATCAATTCGGTCATTTGAACGCGACCGGCTTTCGCGCCCCGTGCCGGACGCCAAGAATGAGGATGTCCCGCTCGCGAATGCGATAGAGGATGATGTAGGGCGGAATGGTCACGCCTCGAACGTCCGGACCGAACGACGGCTTCAGGCCGTATCCCTCCGGAGCGTTCGCCAGGCTCTGGCAGCGCTGGATGAGGTGATCGACGAAGCTCGCCGCCGCTCTTGGCTTGTCGGCGGCGATATCGTTACCGATCGCGCTGATGTTCCTCGCGGCCGACGCGCTCAGGCGAACCGGCTTCAAGCCCGATCGTCCTGGGCGTCCGCCATGTCCTCGTATCTGGCCTTCAGGGCGTGCAGAAATTCGAAGGCGTCCACCTCGCCGGCGCCCGTCGCGGGATCCGCCTCGATCTCTTCGACGAGAGCCTGGAGAGCCGCCTCGCCGCCGAGCAGTTCGACGGCGCGGAAGTGTTCGAGTTCGAGCAGCGCGGCCGTGACGGCTTCGTCGAGCGAGGCGAACTCTCCGCTCGCGACTCGCGTGGTCAGATCCTCGACGGCGCTGGCCGGAAGATTGACCGAGACCATCGAAGCGCTGCGAACCGGCCTGTTCATGGCGGCAAGCCTAGCACGAACCTCCCGGCCCGCCACGGCTCATGGCGCGACAGGCGCTCGCCCCTGCGTTGCGAGCCGCATGAAACTTCGCCATAAGCGGTGCAGGGGACTTCCATGACCGTACGCCTTCTCGCCCTGGCCGCCAGCCTCGCCGTCGCCGGGCCAGCCCTTGCCGATCCCGCCCCGCCCGCCCGGGAGCTGACCGAGGGCGTCGTCTGGAAGAGCAAGCCGGGGCCGATGGACCTGGATCGCCATTACCCCGAGGAAGCGCGCCGAAAGGCCCTTTCCGGCTGGGCGCTGATGCGCTGCCGGGTGTTGGCCACGGGCGAAATGGAGGCTTGCCGCGCGCCGGCGTCCTCGCCCGAAGGCGCGCATTTCGACGACATGGCCCTGAAGCTGGCCTCGAAGTTCCGCATGGAGCCGACCACCGCCGACGGCCAGCCGGTGGGCGGGGCGATGATCACCATCCCCATCACGCTCGTCGGCGGCCCGGACGGCGGAAAGCCGCCGCCGGTCAGCTACCAGCCGGGACGCGCGGCCGCGGCCCTGATCCCGGCCAAGACCGGCTCGATCCCCTGCCCCGCCGCCGACGCCCCCGACCAGCAATGCCATTTGCAGGCGATCGCCTGGGAAGAGCGGCCCACGCTGGACGTCGCCGCCGCGCGGATCCTGGCCGCGGGTCCCGCCGAGGGCATGGCCAACCTGGAATGCACGGCGCGCGCCGGCCAGCTCGTGGACTGCGAGGCCAGCGGTCCGGCCCTGACGCCGACGGCGCGCGAGGCGATGCTGGCGCTGGCCCCCGCCTTCAAGCCGCCGAAACGCGCCGCGGGCGGCGCGTCCACCGAAGGCCAGCGGATCTTCACCGTGTTCGACTGGACCACGCTGAGCCGCATCTACGGCGCGGTGTACGGCGGCGAGACCCGGTAGGAGGGCCTCAGCCCTCCCACTGCCCCCACAGCCTGGCCGCCGTCGCCTTGGCCTTTTCGACCGCCGCTTCCTTGACGTGGCCGTAGCCGCGGATCTCGGAGGGGACCTCGGCCAGCTTCAGGGCCAGGGCCTTGCGCTCGGGACGCAGGCCGGCGACCAGACGGTCGAGCGTGACCTCGTAGTCGGCGATCAGGCCGCGCTCCATCCGGCGCTCCTCGGTCTTGCCGAAGACGTCCAGCGGACCGCCGCGCAGGCCCTTCATGCGCGCGATCATCGGGAAGGCGAGATCCAGCATCCAACCGCCGAAGGCGATCTTGCGCGGCTTGCCGTCCTTGCCCTTGGGCGCGATCAGCGGCGGCGACAGCCAGACCTTGGCCTTGCCGCCCTTGAAGGTCCCGGCCAGCTCTTTTGCGAAGCGGCCGTCGGTGTAGAGGCGGGCGACCTCGTACTCGTCCTTGTAGGCCATCAGCTTGTAGAGGTTGGTCGCCGCCGCGCGGGTCAGCGGCAGGTCGGCGCCCTCCCCGACCATGGCCACCTCGGCGTGACGCACCTTGGCGATCCGCTCGGCGTAGCGGGCGGCGTAATGGGCGTCCTGGTAGGCGACCAGGTCTTCGACGCGGCGAGCGATCAGGGCGTCCAGCGGCTCGGTCTGGGGCGTGGGGACGTCGCTCGGCTTGTCGCCGGCCGCGGCCGGGTCGAAGGCGATCTGGCGGCCCAGCTCGAAGGCCTGCAGGTTGGCGTCGGCGTCCACCCCGTTAAGCTTGATGGCCCGGTAGAGGGCGCGGCTGGAGAGCGGGATCACGCCGCGCTGCCAGGCGAAGCCGACCATGATCATGTTGGCGTAGATGGCGTCGCCGAAGCGGCTCTCGGCCAGGCGCTGGGCCGGGCAGGCGTCGAAGGCCTTGGTCGCGGCCTTGACCCGCCGGGCCATGGCCCCGCCGTCGAAGCGCACGTCGCGGCTGGTGACGAAGTCGGCCGTGGGGGCGAAGTCGCTGTTGCCGAAGGCCATGGTGCGGTCCTTGGCGTAGAGCGACAGCGCCTCGGGGCTGGCGGCGACCAGCAGGTCGCAGGCGATCAGCACGTCGGCGCTGGCGGCCGGCACGCGGCCGCCGACGATGGTGTCCTCCAGCTCGCCGATCTTGACGTGGCTGAACACCGCCCCGCCCTTCTGGGCCAGGCCCGTCATGTCGACCACGCTGCCGGCGCGGCCGTCGATGTGGGCGGCCATGGCCAGGATCGAGGCGACGGTGGTCACCCCGGTGCCGCCGACGCCGGTGAAGATGATCCGCCGCACGCCGTGGAAGTCCTCGAACGCGGGCAGCGGCGTGGAATCGACCGACAGCGGCGCGGGCTTGACCTTCTCGCCGGCCTTCTCGGCGCCTTCCAGGGTAATGAAGGACGGGCAGAAGCCCTCCAGGCACGAATAGTCCTGATTGCAGCTGGACTGGTTGATCTTGCGCTTGCGGCCAAAGGCGGTGTCGAGCGGTTCGATCGACACGCAGTTGGACTTCACCGAGCAGTCGCCGCAGCCCTCGCAGACCAGCGGGTTGATGAAGACCTTCTGGGTCGCCTTGGCCATGGTCCCGCGCTTGCGGCGGCGGCGCTTTTCGGTGGCGCAGGTCTGGTCGTAGAGCAGCACCGTGGTCCCGGGCGTGTCGCGCAGCATCTGCTGCACGCTCATCAGTTCGGCGCGCGGGAAGATCTCGACGCCGGGGGCCAGGTCGGTCACGGCCTCGTAGCGCTTGAGGTCATCGACGACGATGACGGTCTTGGAGACGCCCTCGCTGGCCAGTTGGCGGGTGATCTGGGCGGGGGTGAAGCCGCTTTCGGCCCGCTGGCCGCCGGTCATGGCCACGGCGTCGTTGAACAGCAGCTTGTAGGTGATGTGCGCCCCGGCCGCGACGGCGGCCCGGATGGCGAGCGAGCCCGAGTGGTTGTAGGTGCCGTCGCCCAGGTTCTGGAAGACGTGCTTCTCGGTCGTGAAGGGCGCCGCGCCCACCCAGGTCAGGCCCTCGCCGCCCATGTGGGTGTTGAGGTCGGTCGAGGGGTCGTTGAAGCCGGCCATGTAGTGGCAGCCGATGCCGGCCAGGGCGCGGCTGCCCTCGGGCAGCTTGGTCGAGGTGTTGTGCGGACAGCCCGAGCAAAAGAACGGCTTGCGGGCCTGGTCGGCGGCCAGGCTGACGGCGGCGACGCCGGCGGCCGAGACGCGGTCGAGATAGGCCCGGGCGCGCTCCATGTGCGGCCCCGGCGGCAGGCGGTCGTAGATCGCCAGGGCGATTTCGGCCACCGACAGCGAGCCCAGCTCCGACAGCAGCGGATGGCCCTTCTCGTCGGTCTTGCCGATGATGCGGGGCCGAGCCTGGGCCGGCAGGTCGTAGAGGGCGGCGCGGGCCTGGGGTTCGATCAGGGCGCGCTTGTGCTCGATGACCATGAGCGTTTCGAGGCCGGCGGCGAAGGCGCGCAGGCCCAGAGGCTCCAGCGGCCAGGGCATGCCCACCTTGTAGACCGAGACGCCGAGGTCGGCGGCTTCCTGCAGGCTCACGCCCATGGCCGAGAAGGCCTCCAGCACGTCCTTGTAGGCCTGGCCCTGGCAGACGATGCCCAGACGCGCCTTGCCGACACGGACATGCGAGGCGCCCAGCACCACGCGGTCGATCTGGTTGGCGCGGGCGAAGGCCAGGGCGGCGGGGATCTTGTGGAGGCGGAGACGGCGCTCCTTCTCCATCGGCTGGTCCTTCAGCCGGATGCCCAGGCCGCCGGGCGGCATGGCGAAGTCGGGGATCACCACATGGTGGCGGCCCAGCGACACGTCGATGGTGACGCCGCTGTCCATGGTGTCGGCCAGGGCGATCAGGCCGGTCCACAGACCTGAGAAGCGCGACATGGCGATGCCGAGGAGCCCGTAGTCGAGCACCTCCTGCACGTCGGCCGGCGACAGCACGGGGATCTCGAAGTCCTGGAAGGCGAATTCCGACTGCGACGGCAGGGTCGAGCTCTTGCAGGCGTGGTCGTCGCCGGCCACGGCCAGCACGCCGCCGGTCGGGAAGGTCCCCGCGAAATTGGCGTGCTTGAAGACGTCGCCGGTGCGGTCGACGCCAGGCGCCTTGCCGTACCAGAGGCCGAAGACGCCGTCGTGGGTCGCGCCGGGGAACAGGTTGGCCTGCTGGCTGCCCCAGACGGCGGTGGCGGCCAGGTCCTCGTTGAGGCCTTCCTTGAAGACCACGTCGTGGGCGGTGAGCAGCTTGTTGATGCGCGCGGCCTGCTGGTCGAGGCCCCCCAGGGGCGAGCCGCGATAGCCCGACATGAAGCCGGCGGTGTTCAGTCCGGCGAGTCGATCCAGGCGCTTTCGATCGAGCAGCACACGGAGCAGCGCCTGCACGCCAGTGATGAAGGCGCGACCATCTTCGAGCACATATTTGTCGTCGAGCGTGACTTCCGAGTGCCGCATGGCAAAATTTTTCCTCCCGGGTCTTTTCGCCCGCCACGCAATATCTTATAGAAGCGCGGAAATTGTTTGCCCAAGGCGTGCCCGACTCGTGTCGGTTTTGCGCAAGATCGACGCGTCAAACACCCTCTGGGGGGAGGAATTCTTGTCCGAACAACTCGACGCCGTGGATGCCAAGATCCTGGATCTCATCCAACACGACGCCGGACTGTCCGTCGCCGAGATCGCCGAGCGAGTCGGGCTGTCTTCCAGCCCGTGCTGGCGACGCATCAAGCGACTGGAAGACGCGGGCGTCATCCAGCGCCGCGTGACGATTCTCGACCGTGAAAAGCTGGGCCTCGGCTTCGAGGTCTACTGCACGGTCAAGCTGTCGCTGCCGACCAAGGAGAACCTCGAGACCTTCGAGCACGCCGTGGCCAAGTGGGCGGAAGTCGTCCAGTGCGCCACCGTGACCGGCGCGGCCGACTACGAAATGCGCATCGTCACCCGCGACATGCACGCCTTCGACGAATTCCTGCGCGACAAGATCCTGTCGCTGGGCCTGGTGTCGAACATCGAAAGCCGCATCGTCATCCGCGGCGTCAAGAACTCCACGGCCGTGCCGCTCGGCCTGGTCAGCCCCTACGTCAGCCCGCTGGGCTGAGGCTCCCGTTCGGGGGCGGCATGAGCCGCCCTCGACGAGACCCCTTGCATCCGACGCCGGATGCGTCCTCCATTGGGCACAAGGTCGGGCTACATCGGCCGGGAGGACACGCCCCATGGGCCAGCACGTCGAGCCTGCGGCCGGCGCAGAGCGCTATCGGCGCTTCGCCGACTTCTATCCCTTCTATCTCTCCGAACATCAGAGCCGCACCAGCCGCCGCCTGCACGTGGTCGGCACGGGCCTGGTCATCATCAGCCTGGTGATGGGCTTCACGGTCAGCCCGTGGTTCTTCGCGGCCGCGCCGATCGTCGGTTACGGCTTCGCCTGGGTGGGCCACTTCGTGTTCGAGAAGAATCGCCCTGCCACCTTCACCTATCCGCTGTTCAGCCTGATGGGCGATTTCCGGCTGTTTTTCGAGACGGTGGCGGGCCGCCGGCCCTGGTGAAGACAAGCTTACGGCCCGGATTTCCCTGGAGCTGAAACGGGGCTTTCAGATTGGCGCCTCACTTGCTGCTTAGGCTGGCAAGCGACCCATTTCGAGAAAGCCGCCGCCAGATGTTCCAGAAGAAGAAAGACGCTCCCGCCCCGCTGGCCCTGGAGCCCCTGGCGACCACGCCCGTCGCGCAACCGCAGGCCGCCGCGCCGGCCGCGCCGCCCCGTCCCAAACCCGCCTCGCTGATCGCCCAGGGCCTGACCATCCGCGGCGACGTCTCGGGTGACGGCGAACTGCACCTGGACTGCCTGGTGATCGGCGACATCAAGGTCGGCAAGCTGGTCCTGGGCCCCAACGGCCAGGTGGAAGGCTCGATCGCCGCCCAGGCCATCGAGATCCACGGCAAGGTCAAGGGCACGGTCGCCGCCCGCGCCGTTCGCCTCTACGGCACCGCCAAGGTCGAGGGCGACATCGCCCACGAGCAACTGGCCATGGAGACCGGCGCCGACTTCCAGGGCCGCAGCGTCAAGTTCACCCGCCCGGCGCCGCAACCCGCTCCGGCCCCTGCCCCCGCTGCCCCGGTCGCGACCGCTCCGGCCGCCTACGCGCCCGCCGCCGGCTGATCGCTGGAAACTGGTCGCGCGATCCGGGTATTGTTCTGGCGGGGCGCTTCAGCGGCGCCCGCCAGTTCGAGTAAGGCCCGCCCATGACTGCGCCGACTGTCCGCCTCGCCCTGATGCTGGCCGCCCTCGCGGCGGCGGCCGGCTGTTCGCGCAATGACGACAAGGCAGCCGCACCGGCGGCTGGCGGATCGGCGCCCCCGGCGGAATCGGAAGCCGCTCCCGCCGCCGGCGGCCCGCCTCGCCTGATGCGCGCGGGTCTCTGGAAGACCACCGCCCACACGCCCGGCGGCGCCGAGCGCACCACCACCCAATGCGTGGGCGAAGGCCAGGACCCGGCCCTGACCGCCGCCCAGGACACGCCCTGCGGCAAGCCCGAAGTCACCCCGGTGATCGACGGCTTCACGATCGAGCTGGCCTGCACCAAGGACAAGATCGCCTACAGCCTGGCCG
Source organism: Caulobacter sp. SRI_008 (assembly GCF_057586355.1). Classification (NCBI taxonomy): domain Bacteria; kingdom Pseudomonadati; phylum Pseudomonadota; class Alphaproteobacteria; order Caulobacterales; family Caulobacteraceae; genus Caulobacter; species Caulobacter sp. SRI_008. The sequence continues at coordinate 134,192 of NZ_JBYCZS010000004.1, read as the reverse complement.
GCGTGGTCAAGGGCGACTTCCAGACCCGCACCACCAGCAATCTCGAAATGACCGTCCAGGCCTATGGCGTGAAGAAGGTCATGAAGCTGCAGAGCGAGAGCGTCTATGTCGGCCCCTGCGACGCGGCCGCCGCGCCGTCGGGTCAGGACGAGGCGCAGTCCAAGTAGAGCCGGCTTGTTTCCGCTGAAAAAATGGGCGGGCTCTAAGCAAAAACCATACCCAAAACAGGCGATGTGGCCCCAACGCCACAAGCGCCGAGCTTCGCGCGAAGCCTCTATTTTTTACAGGAACAGCAAGGCTTGTAGGTTCATTGTCATCGCATGGGGGTTCCGTGAGTTCGAGGAGCCGAGATGACGATCAGCGGTCCGCACCTGACCGTAGTGCCGGAAGAAACCGACGGCGCCGAAGTCTATAATCTGACCCGTGGGCCGGAGACGACGGCCCAGCGTCTGCAGCGTCTGCAACAAGAAGCCCGCCTGCTGGCCCGCGAGGAAGTCGAGGCCCTTGAGCGGGACCTGATCGCCCTGGGCGAACGCGCCCTGCAGATCGCCGAAGGCGGCGAAGCCTATGCCGTAGGGCTACGGGAGATGGCCTCGCGGCTGTCGTCCGACCTGCCCCAGAAGGCCCAGTCCCTGCGCGCCATCCTGGAACGCACCGCGCGCGGCTGACGCCCAACGAAAACGGCCCGGAAGCAAAGCCTCCGGGCCGTCTAATTCTTTCGAGGCGAACCAGCCCTGGGCCTAGAGGCCCGGCAGCTTGATCTTGCCTTGCTTCTCGCGGCTGATGACGATCGCGCCGCCGCCCGTGAGGGCCTTCAGGCGGGCTTCCTCGGCGGCCGCGTCGACGGGAACCGGAGCGGTCGCGCCGGCCTCGGCGGCCGTCACGGCGCCGGCCGTCTTGTCGTCCTTCTTCCAGAACATCACCTTGCTGGCGAAGCTCTCGTCCTTGTGGGCCAGGTCGCCGTTCTCATCGTCGACGACGAAGCGGATCAGCGGATCGGCCTTGTCGACGCCGGCCTTGGCGACCAGCAGCTTCTCACCGTCCGAGCGATTGGCGGCCAGGCTCTGGCCCAGCAGCGCCTGACGGGCGGCGCTTTCCGGCTGCAGTTCCTGCGGACGCGGCTCGCCGGGCGCCGGCGGGCGCAGGCTGTAGTCCGGCGGAACCACGAGCGGAGCCTTGGTCACGACGCGGAACTCGTCGGGGACCACCTTGCTCATGCCCAGGGCCTTCGAGGCCGACTGGCAGCCCGCCAGACCGGTCGCGGCGGCCACGGCCAGCACGCTCAGGGTCGCAACCCGATTGAACTTCATGAAACCCATGCTCCAGCGGCCGCCCCCGGGGCCTAAAAATCGGACGCCCTCGATACGACATCCGAGGGCGGGCGCCAATGTCCTTCGGATTTGTGGCCTTGCTTGGGCGCTGAGCCCCCGTTTGGCCCCTATTCGGTCTGGTGCGACAGCTTCTTTTCTTCACCGATGAAACTGTCCAGCAACAGGAGCGCCACCCCCACCGAGATGCCCGAGTCGGCGACGTTGAACACCCAGGGGAAGTAGAGTCGCGAGACGTCGATGAAGTCGACGACATAGCCGTAGATCACCCGGTCGATCAGGTTGTTGCCGATCGCCCCGCCGATGATCATGCCCAGGCCGACGGCCGTCAGCGGCCGCAGGACCTTGCGGGCCCAGAAGCCCAGGCCGATCACCACCGCGGTCGAGAACACGGTCAGCAGCCAGCGACCCCATTCGGCGTGGTCGCGCAGCAGGCCAAAGCTCATGCCGTAGTTATGGACCATGGTCAGCTGGACCGGACCCAGCAGCGAGGCGCTGGCGCCCTGGGCGTGGCCCAGCAGGCCCAGCACCCAGAGCTTGGAGATCTGGTCGAGCACCACCGTGGCGACGGCGACGGCGTAGGCGGTCCAGCCCAGGCGGGTGATCTTCAAAGAGGCCACGTTCGTTCTCTCATCCCCGATCTTCCTTCTCCCCTTGCGGGAGAAGGTGGCCTGCGCAGCAGGTCGGATGAGGGGTCGCACCGGCCGAAACCGTGCGCGGCTGATCGCGCCTTCAACCCCTCATCCGTCGCCTGCGGCGACACCTTCTCCCGCAAGGGGAGAAGGAACAATACGGCGAGCTTAAGCCCGCGCCGCGTCCCAGAAGGCCACGGCGTCGGCGTCGCGAAGGCTAAGCTCCGGATAGCGGGGGTCGGTTCCCACCTCCGGCAGGATGCGCCACGAACGGGCGCACTTGTTCCCCTCGGCCTTCACCGGATCCACCGACACGCCCTTGACCTCGTCGGCCTGGAACGCGCCGCCTTCGCCGGCGACCAGGGTCGCGGCGCTGGTGCGGAACACTTCGGCCGCGTCCAGACCGTCGAAGGCGGACAGCAGGTCAGCGTCGGCGATGTGGACGACCGGAGCCGCCTCCAGGGCCGAACCGATGCGTTTTTCGCGGCGCTCGACTTCCAGGGCGCCGGTGACGACGCCGGTGACGGTCTCGACCTTGGCCCAGCGGGCCGCCTCGGCCTGGTTTTCCCACGCCGCCGGAGTTTCCGGCACCACGCGCAGGGCCACGGGGCCGGCTTCGGGGAAGCGGGTGACCCAGGCCTCTTCCATCGTGAAGCTGGCCAGCGGGGCCAGCCAGATGGTCAGGCGGTCGAAGACGTAGTCCAGCACGGTGCGATAGGCCCGGCGGCGCAGGGCGCTCGGGGCGTCGCAGTAGAGGCTGTCCTTGCGGATGTCGAAGAAGATCGCCGACAGGTCGCTCTGGCAGAACTCGACCAGCGGCCGGATCACGTCGGAGAAGCGATAGCTCTCGTAGGCGGCCTTCACCTGGCCATCCAGCTCCCACAGGCGGTGCAGGATGAACTTCTCCAGCGGCGGGAACTGATCGTAGTCGGTGACCCGCTCGGCCTCGTCGAAGCCGGCCAGGGCGCCCAGCAGGTAGCGCATGGTGTTGCGCAGCTTGCGATAGGCGTCGGTGGTGGTGGCCAGGATCGTCTTGCCGATCCGCTGGTCTTCCGAATAGTCGACCATGGCCGCCCACAGGCGCAGGATCTCGGCCCCGGACTCCTTGGTGATGCTCTGCGGCTCCACCGTGTTGCCCTTGGACTTGCTCATCTTCTCGCCGTTCTCGTCCATGGTGAAGCCATGGGTCAGGACGGCCTTGTAGGGCGCGCGGCCGCGCGAACCGCAGCCTTCGAGGAGCGAGGACTGGAACCAGCCGCGGTGCTGGTCGGAGCCTTCCAGATAGAGGTCGGCCGGCCAGGCGCTGTCGTCACGGCCTTCGATGGTGAAGGCGTGGGTGCAGCCGCTGTCGAACCAGACGTCGAGGATGTCGCCGACCTTCTCGTACTGGGCCGGGTCGTGATTGCCCAGGAAGTCGGCGTCCGGACGCGTGAACCAGGCGTCGGCCCCGCCTTCCTTCACCGCCGCCAGGATGCGGGCGTTGACGTCGGCGTCGACCAGCGGGTGACCGGTGTGCTTGTCGACGAACATCGCAAGCGGCGTGCCCCAGTTGCGCTGGCGGCTGATCAGCCAGTCGGGACGGGTCTCGACCATGGCCCCGATGCGGTTGCGGCCGGCGTCGGGGTGGAAGGCGGTGTCGGCGATGGCCTGGACGGCCGTCTCGCGCAAGGTCTTGCCGCCCAGCGCCTCGACCTCGTGGTCCATGCGGATGAACCACTGCGGGGTGTTGCGGAAGATCACCGGGGCCTTGGAGCGCCAGCTGTGCGGATAGCTGTGCTCGACGCGGCCGCGGGCCAGCAGGTTTCCGGCCTCGATCAGCTTGTCCATGACCGCGCCGTTGGCGGGACCGAACTTGCCGATCTTCTTGCCCTCGGTCTCCAGCACCTTGAGGCCGGCGAACAGGGCGACGGTCGGATAGTAGGCGCCGTCCGGATCGACGGTGTCGGGGATCTCGCGATGACCGTGGGCCAGCCAGACCTGATAGTCGTCGGCGCCGTGGCCAGGCGCGGTGTGCACGAAGCCCGTACCGGCCTCGTCGGTGACGTGGTCGCCGGCCAGCAGCGGCACGGCGAAGCCGTAGTGGCTGTCCAGATCGGCCAGCGGGTGGGCCAGGACCATGCCTTCACAGTCGACGCTCTCGACCTTCTCGAAGGCGGCGACCTTGGCGGCCTTGAAGACCTCTTCGGCCAGCTTCTCGGCCACGATCAGGCGATCGCCGACCTGGGACCAGGGGGCGAATTCGAGACCCTCCTCCAGCGCCTTCACCTCGAAGACGGCGTAGGGGATGTCGGGGTTGTAGGAGACCGCGCGGTTGGCCGGGATCGTCCAGGGCGTGGTCGTCCAGATCACCAGCTTGGCGCCGACGGCGGCGTCCGAGCCCTCGACGACCGGGAACTTCACCCAGATCGTGGGCGAGACGTGGTCGTGATACTCGATCTCGGCCTCGGCCAGGGCCGTGCGCTCGACCGGGCTCCACATCACCGGCTTGGAGCCGCGATAGAGCTGGCCGCTCGAGGCGAAGCGGTGGAATTCCTCGACGATCTTGGCTTCCGAGGTGAAGTCCATGGTGGCGTAGCGGTTCCACCAGTCGCCCAGTACGCCCAGGCGCTGGAATTCGACCTTCTGGGCCTCGATCCAGCCGGCGGCGTAGGCGCGGCATTCGCGGCGGAACTCTTCGGCCGGGACCTCGTCCTTGCGGCGGCCCTTGGCGCGGAACTGTTCCTCGATCTTCCACTCGATCGGCAGGCCGTGGCAGTCCCAGCCCGGCACGTAGTCGACGTCGTAGCCCAGGGCGAAGCGCGAGCGGACGACGAAGTCCTTGAGGATCTTGTTCAGCGCGTGGCCGATGTGGATCGCGCCGTTGGCGTAGGGCGGACCGTCGTGCAGCACGAACAGCGGCGCGCCGTCGGCCTGGCGCTTGGCGCGCACGGCGCCGTAGAGGCCCTTGTCGGACAGGGCCGCCCAGCCCTCCAGGATCTCGGGCTCCTTCTTGGGCAGGCCGGCGCGCATCGGGAACGGCGTGTCGGGAAGGAAAACGGTTTCGCGGTAGTCGCGGGCGGGCGCGGCGTCGTCGGCCATGGGAAGGCTATCCAGCTCTGGAATGTCGGAAGAAGGCGGGTGGAACCCGGCGCGCGCTGGAGGTCTCGTCCGGCGGCGTCACGCCGGGCGGATAATTCGCGCGATCTTCCGAACGAAACTCATGAGGCGACGGGATAGCAGAGCGGGCGGCGAGCGCAAAGGGGAGCCTGACACGGAAACGGCCGCTCCAGTCGCCTGGAACGGCCGTCTCGTCGTTCGATCGAGGAAGATCAGCCCAGCTTGGCCAGGTCTTCTTCGCTGATGTCGGCGCTGGAATAGACGTTCTGGACGTCGTCGTCCTCGTCCAGGCCGTCGAGCAGCTTCATCAGGGAGGCGACGGTGTCGCCGGTGACCTCGTTCAGCAGCTTGGGCTTCCAGACGATCTTGGTCGAGGAGGCTTCGCCGAACTTGGCTTCCAGGGCGGCCGAGACCTCGTTGAGGTCTTCGAAGGCGGTGTAGACGGTGTGGCCGCCGTCTTCGCCCATGTCGCTCTCGACGTCCTGGGCGCCGGCCTCGATGGCGGCTTCCATCATGTCGTCTTCGCTGGCCTTCGAGGCCGGATACTCGATCTGGCCCAGACGGTCGAAGTTGAAGGTCACCGAGCCGGTGGCGCCCAGATTGCCGCCATGCTTGGAGAACAGCGAACGGACGTTGCTGGCCGCGCGGTTCTTGTTGTCGGTCAGCACCTCGACGATGACGCCGACGCCGCCCGGGCCCATGCCCTCGTAGCGGATCTCGGCATAGTCGGCCGCGTCGCCCATCTGCGACTTCTTGATGGCGCGCTCGATGACGTCCTTGGGCAGGCTTTCGGCCTTGGCGTTGTTCACGGCCAGGCGCAGGCGCGGGTTCATCGCCGGGTCGGGCAGACCGGTCTTGGCCGCCACGGTGATTTCACGCGACAGCTTGGAGAACAGCTTGGAGCGCGCGGCGTCGGCGCGGCCCTTGCGGTGCATGATGTTCTTGAATTTCGAGTGGCCGGCCATTCGGAGGCTCTTCTCTAGATGTGTGACATGAATGGGTTGGCGGCGCTTCTACCGCCTCAAGCCGCGTCTTGTCACCCCGGGGATGGAACTGACGGCCGCGCTCGACGGTTGAGGTTGTGCCGAGTTCCTTGATCGGGGGCGCGTCGGGCGCCGGCTCGGCCGGAGTATGCTTCATGCGCAAACTGATGCTCGCCGCCATCGGCGCGGCCCTGCTGGCGGCCGCGCCCGCCGCCATCGCCCAATCGCCTCAATCGTCGCCCCAGTCGCACCCGCCCGGCCACGGCGGCCAGGGTCCGGGCAATGGTCCCGGGCACGGAAACGGCCCGGGGCCTGGTCCGAGCAAGCCGACGCCCTCGCCCGGCCCCAATCGTCCGGGCGGTCCGGACTACGGCCACTGGGACAACCACTGGGGCATCCGCCCGCCGGCCCCGCCGTCGCACTGGAAGAAGCACAACGGCTGGTACCGCCACGTGCGCGCCTGCCAGCAGCGCTATCGCAGCTACAATCCGCGCACCGACACCTACCGTGTGCGGCCGGGCGTCTATCGCCGGTGCGTGCTGTAGCCTCGGAGACTGGTCCTCGCCCTTCGACAAGCTCAGGGTGAGGACCAATTCAGCCTAGGTAGAAAACCTCACCCTGAGCTTGTCGAAGGGCGAGGTTTTCGTTTCTTCACGCCACCTTCAGTTCCACCACCACGTTGCCGCGGGTGGCCTTGGAGTACGGGCAGACCTGATGGGCTTTGTGCAGCAGGTCCTCGGCGACCGCGCGATCGACCGCGGGCGCGTTCAGCGTCAGGCGCACGCCGATGTGGAAGCTGACGTCGTCCTTGATCAGGTCGACCTCGCTGTCGAGGCTGTGCTCGCCCAGGGCGACGCTCTGGCCGCGCGCGACCAGGCCGAGCGCGCCGAGGAAGCAGGCCGCGTAGCCGGCCGCGAACAGCTGCTCGGGATTGGTGCCCTCGCCGTTGCCGCCCAGCGACTTGGGATAGCCCAGCTGCACGTCCAGGTGACCGTCGTCGGTCTTGGCGGTTCCCTGGCGCCCGCCCACGGCGTGGGCCTTGGCGGTGTAGACGGTGGTGTCGGTCATGAGGGCTCCTCTGGCTGGCCTCGGATCGAGCTTGAGCCCCGGATCATGACGGATGCAAGCGGGAGTGGATTGTCGGAAGCCGCCGCGTGGACAGGGCGAGCGCTGCAATGATAAGGCGAGCCCGCATTCATCTGGGGCGAAGAATGAACACCTTCACGCGTATCCTCGGCGCCGCGTCTCTGGCCGCCGCGGCTCTCGCCGGACCAGCCGGCGCCCACGCCCAGACGGCCGCCGCGCCGGCCAGCTCCGCCAAACCGGTCGCCGTTACGCCCGAGCAGATCGCGCAGGGCCGCCGCCTGATGCGGGCCATGAACCTCGAGGCGGGCGTCACCCGGACGCTGGACATGCTGATCGGCCAGACCCGCGAGCAGACCATCAGCCAGGTCAAGGACCTGCCGGTCGAGAAGCAGCGCCCCGTGATGGACGCCTTCGCCAGCGCCGTCGAAGCGCCCCGCACCCGCCTGACGCAAGGCGTCCTCGATGACCTGGCGGCCTATTACGCCACCCAGCTGTCGACAGCCGAGATCGGCGACCTCAGCACCTTCTACGAAACCCCGCTGGGCCAGAAGGCGGTGCTGACGCCCGACGCGATGACGCCGCAGGAGAACGAACAACTGGGCGCCTACGCCCTGGAGCACCCGCAGTTCATGCGCGTCCTCCAGCTGGCGCCGGGCACCATGGAGACGACCCGGACGTCGCTGCAGCGCCGCGGCCCGATCTTCCGCGCCGCCTTCACCAAGAACTACTGCGCCAACCTGGGCAAGATCGGCATGACCAACACGTCATGCCCCAAGCCCGCAGCGAAGAAGAAGTAAGGGCGATGCGGACGACTGCTCACCTTGGCGGCGCCGTGCTGGCGATCATTCTGTCGACCGCCAGCGCCTTCGCCGACACACCGCGACCGGGCCAACCGGCCTCGCCCCAGCAGGAGCGGCTGGACGCCGCTCGCCGGCTCGCCGAGGCTCGTCGTAAAACCTCGCCAGGCTCCTCCGACTGGCTGGCGGAAGAGCTCATAAACACCTACGAGCAGACTTGGATCACGGACAAGACCGCGCCGGCGGACCAGCACGCCCGCCAGAAGCAGATCCTGGCCACGCTCACGGCCCAACCGCGCCAGCAGCTGCGCGAGACCGCCCAATCCACGCGCATCAAGGCCTACGTCGAGGCCGGCGACGCTGAACAGTTGGACCAGATCAGGATCTTCTTCGCCTCGCCGCTTGGTCTAAAGCTGGACAACCACGAGCGGCTTACCGCCGAGGAGAGCCAAGCGATCAACACTCAGTTGAAGCCGCTCGAGGCCCCCTTGATGCTGGTCATGATGGCGGAGATGCAGGTCTCGAACGCGGCGCTCGCGGCGCAGAAAACCATTCGCCCGGCGCTCGGCAAGGCCTTCTGCGCGCAGGTGGCGGCCGAGAACCTCAGCAACACCACCTGCGCCGAGGGCAAGTTCTAGACCGCCGGCACCGACTGCTTCAGCCGGCCGCCGACGCGGATCGGCTCGACCCGCACCGCCAGACCCGTGCGGTCGTCGGTCTCGACGAACACGCCGCAGACCGTGGCCGGACCGCTGGCCGGCTGGTAGCGGCCGCCGCTGATCTTGGTGGTGAAGCGCCGCAGGGGCTCTTCCTTCTGGTTGCCGATGACGCTGTCGTAGTCGGCGCAGGCGCCGGCGTCGGTCTGGTAGGCCGTGCCGCCGGGCAGGATCTGGCAGTCGGCGGTCGGCACGTGGGTGTGGGTGCCCACCACCAGGCTGGCGCGGCTGTCGCAATAGTGGCCCATGGCCATCTTCTCGGACGTCGCCTCGCAGTGCATGTCGACGATCACCGCGTCGGCGACCTGGCCCAGCGGGGCCTTGTCGAGCTCGCGGTCGGCGGCGGCGAACGGGTCGTCCATGGCGTCCATGTGCACCCGGCCCAGCAGGTTGACGACGAACACCGTCTTTCCCGAATCCGTCTGGAACAGGTGGCTGCCCCGGCCCGGAGCGTCGGACAGGATCGGGTAGTTGGCCGGACGGATCAGGCGCGGTTCGCGCACGATGTAGGTCAGGGCCTCGCGCTGGTCCCAGCTGTGATTGCCCAGGGTCAGGCAGTCGGCCCCGGCGTCGAACAGCTCACGAGCGGTGTTCTCGGTGATGCCGAAGCCGGCGGCGGCGTTCTCGGCGTTGATGATGACGAACTCGAGGCCCAGTTGGCGACGGAGGCCCGGCAGGTGGTCGGCCAGGCCGTCGCGGCCCGACTTGCCGACGACGTCGCCGAAGAAAGCAAAACGCATGATCGATCAGTCCTTTCGGACCTCGATATACTCGTTTTCGGTCAGAATGGCGTCCAATCGTTGATCATGCCGTTCGTCGGGCAGATTGCGGGTCTCCTGGCCGTGATAGGCCAGCCCCAGGACGAAGACGTCCTTGCGCTGGCGCAGGGCTTCCAGGGCCCGGTCGTAGTAGCCGCCCCCCTGCCCCAGGCGGCGGCCCTCGCGGTCGTAGCCGAGCAGCGGCGCGACCACGAGGTCGGGCTGAACGACCGGGTTTTCGGCGACGGGCGCGACCAGGCCGATGGCGTCGCGGGCCAGGGGCTCGCCTGGCGTCCAGGCGCGAAACACCATGTGGCCGCCCTTGCCGTGCGGATCGGCGCCCTCGACGCTGGGCAGGGCCAGGCTCCAGCCCTGCTCGGCGAGCCAGTCGGCCAGAGCGCGGGCCGAAACCTCGGATCCCAGGCCATGATAGACGGCGGCGACCTTGCCTTGCGGCTGCGGAAAGCGCGCCGACAGCGCCTCACGGCCGGCGTCGACCAGCATCCAGTCGGCTTCAGGGTGTTCGAGAGCCAGCTGTTTGCGGCGATTGCGCACGAAGACGCGCAGGGCGGACTTGGCGGCGGCGGGGTCGGCGATGGTCATGGCCGACTTCTAACGCGGGAATGGCGGGAGAGGTAAAGGGTGGCGGCGCCGCGAAGAACCGTGAAGACGTTTCAATCCACTCGAACCTGTTAGTTACAGGTGGGCCCCGTGTTCCCGCAGCCACGGCCACGGGAGGGAACAGGTCCCGATAGAGAGATTAAGGTCCCTGGGAATAGAAATCTTCGACGAGGGCCGCAGCAAGACCCGCCGTTGGATAAGATAGGGGGTCGGAGGCTCCGGCGCCAGCGCCGCGTTGACGCGGGAGCCGTTTTATCCCGCCGCCAGCTTCTCGATGCGTTCGGCGGCGGCGTCGATGGCCTTGATGGCGCGGATTTCGACGCGGGTCTGTTCGTTCTGCAGACGGGCCAGTTCCGACTGGTTGTGGGCCAGGCGCAGCTTCAGGTCCGACAGCTCGTCGGCCAGCAGCAGGGCGCCCATCAGGAACAGGCGCGTCTCGCCCAGCTGCCCGACCTCCTGGCTGACCTGGCGGACCTGGCGGTCGAACAGGCGCGCGATCTCGAGGAGGTGGGCCTCCTGGCCGTCTTCGCAGCCGACGGTGTAGGGCCGGCCGTTCACGTGGATGGTCAATTGCGCCATGGGCTCAGGCCTTCGCGGGCGGGTCGGGGTCGAAGGGCGGATCGTCCTCGTCGAACGGCGGCTCCAGATCGTCCTCGAGATCGTCGGGAGCCCCCTCCTCGTCGTCGTGGACACCTTCGCCGATCAGGCTTTCGTCGCCCAGGGCGGCGCGGATCTCGGCGATGGCGCGGCCCAGGGCCTCGCTGGCCTGCTCGCCGGCCTGTTCCAGGGCGCGCTCGCGCACGCGGGCGGCTTCCAGGTCGGCGGCCAGCTGGGCGGCCTGCTCGACCACCGCGGCGTCGGCGGGCGCCGGCGGCGCCTCGAACAGGTCGCCCGAGGTCGGCTGGGCGGCAAGACGCGCATGCTCGGCCCGCTCGGCGGCGATTTTCTGCTCCAGGTTCGCGACGGCGCGTTCGAGCCGGCGCGCGGCCAGGTCGAGGGCGCTTCCTTCGCCCGGGGTCATCGGCAAGTTCCCATCATGCGGCGCAACATATAGATCGCCGCCGACTTCGCCAGCGGGCGTGACCACAATTGGGCGATGTTACCAGCGTCACAACAATAGCTAATCTGTTGTGAGCGTTCCTGGGCTTGACTTCGCCGCTCGCGACCGCGAAACCGCCTGCAAAATCAAGGAACGCCGCTCGCTTCCGAGCGGGTCCGATCGTGAGGAGAAAGACCACATGGCCCTTCGCGTCGCCATCAACGGCTTCGGCCGCATCGGCCGCCTCGTGCTGCGCTCCATCGCCGAGAACGGCCGCCGCGACATCGAGGTGGTGGCGATCAACGATCTGGGCCCGGTCGAGACCAACGCCCACCTGCTGCGCTACGACAGCGTGCATGGCCGCTTCCCGGGCGTCGTCACCTCGGGCGAGGACTGGATCGACGTCGGCACCGGCAAGATCAAGGTCACCGCGATCCGCAACCCCGAGGAACTGCCGCACGGCGACCTCGGCGTCGACATCGCCTTCGAGTGCACCGGCATCTTCACCGCCAAGGACAAGGCCGCCCTGCACCTGAAGGCCGGCGCCAAGCGCGTGCTGGTCTCGGCTCCCGCCGACGGCGCCGACAAGACCATCGTCTACAAGGTCAACCACGAGACCCTGACCGCCGACGACATCATCGTCTCGAACGGCTCGTGCACCACCAACGCCCTGGCCCCGGTGGCCAAGGTCCTGCACGACCTGGTCGGCATCGAGCGTGGCTACATGACCACGATCCACAGCTACACCGGCGACCAGCCGACGCTGGACACCATGCACAAGGACCTCTACCGCGCCCGCGCCGCGGCCCTGAGCATGATCCCGACCTCGACCGGCGCCGCCAAGGCCCTGGGCCTGGTGCTGCCGGAACTGAAGGGCAAGCTCGACGGCTCGTCGATCCGCGTCCCGACCCCGAACGTCTCGGTCATCGACCTGAAGGTCGTGCCCTCGCGCGACACCACGGTCGACGAGGTCAACGCCGCCCTGCAGGCCGCGGCCGACGGCGCCATGAAGGGCGTGCTGTTCACCACCACCGAGCCGCTGGTCTCGTCGGACCTCAACCACATCGCCGCCAGCTCGACGGCCGCCCTGCCCCAGACCCAGGTCATCGAGGGCAAGCTGGTCCGCGTGCTCAGCTGGTACGACAACGAGTGGGGCTTCGCGACCCGCATGAGCGACACCGCTCTGGAAATGGCGAAGTTCCTCTAAGAAGCCGACCCAGCCCCCGCCCTTCCAAGGGCGGGGGTTTTCACTGACGCGACAGCCACGGGGATCGATGTCGACCGCTTCCGTCCAGCCGCCGTTTCGGACGCCGCTGCGCTTGCGTCTCTGGACGTGGACCGTGTCGGTCATCCTGAGCTATGCGGCGTTGGGCGTGCCGTTCGGCGCCGCTCTTTCGGCGTGCTACTGGTTCGGCCGCAAAGCTCCCGGAATTTCGGACATGCCGCCGTTTCGTCTGCTGGGCCTGGGTCCGTCGATCGATGCTCCCCCCATGATGGCCGTCGCGTTCGTCGGGTGGGTCGTCGCCTGGGGCCTGCATCTCCACGCCTCGCGGCGTCGCCGGATGAGCATCTTCCACGCCCTCGCTCCCATCGCCGTGCTCACGCTCGGCTGCGTCGCGGCTTTCCGCACCATGGCCGCCTGCCTCCCTCTCTGAACGGACCCCTCCCATGACCTTCCGCACCCTCGACACCGCCGATCTCGCCGGCAAGCGCGCCCTGGTCCGGGTGGACTTCAACGTGCCCGTCGACGGCGGCCGGATCACCGACGACACCCGCCTGCGCGCGGCCCTGCCGACCATCGCCTTCCTGTCCAAGGCCGGCGCCAAGGTCGTGCTGCTGGCCCACTTCGACCGCCCCAAGGGCAAGGTCGTGCCGGAGATGAGCCTCGGCTTCGTGGCCGAGCCGCTGAGCAAGCTGCTGGAGCAGCCGGTGGCCTTCGCCAGCGACGCCATCGGTCCCGAGGCCGCCAAGGTCGTCGATGCGCTGGAGAACGGCGGCGTCGCCCTGCTGGAGAACGTCCGCTTCCACGCCGGCGAAGAGAAGAACGATCCCGAGTTCGCCAAGGCCCTGGCCGCCAACGGCGACGTCTATGTCAACGACGCCTTCAGCGCCGCCCACCGCGCCCACGCCTCGACCGAAGGCCTGACCAAGCTGCTGCCGGCCTATCCGGGCCTGGCCATGCAGCGCGAGCTGGAAGCCCTGGACGCCGCCCTCGGCAACCCGAAGAAGCCGGTGATCGGCATCGTCGGCGGCTCCAAGGTCTCGACCAAGCTTGATCTGCTCAACAACCTGGTCGCCAAGCTGGACCGCCTGGCCATCGGCGGCGGCATGGCCAACACCTTCCTCTTCGCCCAGGGCCACGACGTCGGCGGCTCGCTCTGCGAAAAAGACCTGGCCGACACCGCCCGCGAGATCATCGCCAAGGCCGAGAAGGCCGGCTGCGAACTGCTGCTGCCGGTCGACGTGGTGGTGGCCAAGAAGGTCGCCCCGGGCGTCGAGACCGCCGTGCGCGGCCTTGGCGAGGTGCAGTCCGACGACCTGATCCTCGACGCCGGCCCGGAGAGCGCCAAGCGCCTGCTGGCGGCCATGGATCAAAGCGTCACCTTGATCTGGAACGGCCCGCTGGGCGTTTTCGAGGTGCAACCGTTCGATGAAGCGACCGTTTCGGCGGCGAAACACGCGGCGGAACTGGCTAAATCGGGTAAGATCGTGGCGGTTGCAGGCGGCGGTGATACTGTCGCGGCGCTCAACCACGCGGGCGTGTCGGCCGACTTCACCTTCGTTTCGACGGCGGGCGGCGCGTTCCTGGAATGGATGGAGGGCAAGACGCTTCCGGGCGTCGCGGCCCTGGAGGCCTAAAGGGAGGACCTTCTCCGGCCAGCCGAACGGCGCCGGACCTCAGCAAAGTCGGAACGCCCCGCCCCGAGCCTTTCGGGTCCGGGGCTTCCGCTCTCGGATCACCGGACGAGGAACCGGTCCCGGGAATCCTGGGCAAAGAGCGCAAAAGCGCCGCGCCCCAAAAACAAGAAACACTTCAACGACTTCAAAGCTTGCAGGAGAAAGACCACGTGGCGAGGATCACGCTTAGGCAGTTGCTGGACCATGCGGCGGAGCATGAGTACGGCCTGCCCGCCTTCAACATCAACAACATGGAACAGGGCCTGGCCATCATGGAGGCCGCCGACGCGGTCGACAGCCCGGTCATCATCCAGGCGTCGCGCGGGGCGCGCAACTACGCCAACGACATCATCCTGACCCGTCTGATCGACGGTCTGGTCGAGCTCTATCCCCATATCCCGGTGTGCATGCACCAGGACCACGGCAACGGCCCGGCGACCTGCGCCACGGCGATCCAGTACGGCTTCACCTCGGTGATGATGGACGGTTCGCTGATGGAGGACGCCAAGACCCCGGCCTCCTACGAGTACAACGTCGACGTCACCCGCAAGGTGGTCCAGATGGCCCACAGCTGCGGCGTCTCGGTCGAGGGCGAACTGGGCGTGCTGGGCTCGCTGGAAACCGGCATGGGCGAGGCCGAGGACGGCCACGGCTTCGAGGGCAAGCTGTCGCATGACGAGCTGCTGACCGATCCGGACCAGGCGGTCGACTTCGTGCAGGCCACCGGCGTCGACGCCCTGGCGATCGCGATGGGCACCAGCCACGGCGCCTACAAGTTCACGCGCAAGCCGGACGGCGACGTCCTGGCCATGAACGTGATCGAGGAGATCCACCGCCGCCTGCCCAACACCCACCTGGTGATGCATGGCTCGTCCAGCGTTCCGCAGGACCTGCAGGACATCATCAACGCCTATGGCGGCGAGATGCCCCAGACCTGGGGCGTGCCGGTGGAAGAGATCCAGCGCGGCATCAAGCACGGCGTGCGCAAGATCAACGTCGACACCGACAACCGGATGGCCATCACCGGCGCCATCCGCAAGCTGCTGATCGAGAAGCCGCACGAGTTCGACCCGCGCGCCTATCTGAAGCCGGCCAAGGAAGCCATGCGCAAGGTCTGCCAGGCCCGCTTCGTCGAGTTCGGCTCGGCCGGCCACGCCAGCAAGATCAAGGCGATCTCGACCGCGGTCATGGCCAAGCGCTACGCCGCCGGCGAGCTGGACGCCAAGTTCGGCGCTCCGGCCGGCAAGGCCGCCGCCGAGTAAGGCTCGCCGCCTTCAGGCAGCTACAGAGGCCCTTCCGGTTCGCCGGGAGGGCCTTTTGCTTTGGTGGGTGATCAGGCGGCCAGGCGGTTGATCGCCGCGCCGGCCGCGCCGCACAGCAGCACGCCGCCGGTGTACCACAGGCCCACGAAGACGAAGGTCGAGTGCGGGCAGTGCAGGCCGTAGAGGCTGGCGGCCACGCCGCCGGCGAAGATCCCGGCGGCGAAGCCGGCCAGGGCCGGCCGCTCGCAATCGGTCGCCCGCAGCGCCGTCAGGCTGAGCAGCAGGGTCGGCAGGGCCATGACGACGATGTTGAAGAAGCAGGCCGTCACCGAGGCGGGCCGGAACAGGCGCGCCAGACTGTCCGGATCCAGACGCAGGACCTCGGACACGCCGCCGACCAGGAACACCAGGGCCGCGGCCGCGGCCACCAGCACGGCGGTCGGCGCCGGCGGACCCCGGCGCAGCAGGCGCGCCAGACCGTCGAACCCGGCCGCGCCCAGCGAGGCGGTGAAGACCATCTTCAGCCAGAAGAACGGATGGCCCGGCGCGGTGTCGATGTCGGGTCGCAGGTCGAGCCAGAAGAACACCAGCAGCAGGGCCGCCAGTCCGCCGGCGACGCCGATCTCGACCAGCCGCCAGGCCGGGCGCGCGTCTCGCGGACCGCGACCGGTCGAGCGCCGCGATACGCGGCGCGCCAGGGCCGAGAAGCCCTCATGATAGGTCGCGTCGTCGAAAGCCAACCGGCCGTTCCCCCGCAGCGATTATCGTCGCCGTCGTCCCCTGACGGCGCGCTTTTGAGATGCGATCTCATAAGCCGGGGCGAATGCGTAAAGACTGGGCAGCGGAAGTCAATACCGGCGTTCTTCGACTCCTGTGGAGCGGTTGTGGACGCTCTCGCTTCGCGCATGGCGACGCTTTCGGCGCCCGTCGTTCAGGCCGCCCGTTTCGCTCCGCTCACGGATCGTCCCGTCACCCGGCGATCGGCGAGAAGCGCCAGGACGCCACCCAGGCCGTAGCAGACCAGGTCGCTCGGATCGAACACCCCGCCAAACACCACGCGGGCCAGGGCGTTGCCCTGCAGTCCGACCAGGGCCAGGACATGCGAGGCCTGGCCAAGCTCGATGGCCACGCCCAGACCAAAGGCGCTGACCGAAGCGCCCATTGCGCTAAGGGGCGTGACGCCGCGAAGGCCGAAATGGACCATGGCCACGGCCAGCACGTCGCCCAGATAGGGCCGCACGAAACGGTCGCGCCACCACAGGGCGATGGCGACCTCGACCACGAACAGGCCGATGGCGACAACCAGATGACCCAACCGAATCCGCATGCCCCTCCCCGTCTCGAGAGCGAGGAGAAAGCCGCGTCGGGACGATCAGTGCAAGGTGGGACGAACCGGCGAACGCCGCCACAGCTGGGCGGTCAGGGCGTTGGCCACGCCCAGCCAGCCGAGGTCGGGCGACGAGGCGCCGCCGACCTTGCGGGCCTCGACGGCGTAGGCGGCCGAGGCGCCCAGCGAGGCGGTCGCCACGGCCAGCTGGCCGCCGCCCCGCTTCGTGCCGAACGCCAGCCACAGGGCGTTGAAGCCCTGGGTCAGGCTCCACAGGGTGAGCGCGCGGGTGCGGGCGGGACTGGACGGCGCGTTCCAGGTGCGCAGGCCCGACAGGGTCATGGCGATGAACAGCGGCGGCAGCAGCAGGCTGGTCAGGGGCTTGGGCTGGTGAGCGACGGGCTCGTGCATCTCGGCGTAGCCGACCGCGTATTCCTCGTCGTCGATCACCCGCTCGTGACGTCGGCCCATCAGCGTCGCGGCCAGCAGCGCCCCGCCGGCCAGGGCCAGGCCTATGGCCAGTTGCGCGCCGGCGCTGTTTCCGCTGGTGTCCGGCTGGAACGCTTCGCGGCCGGCCAGGGTGCGGTGGGCGTACGGCTTGCCGGTGGTGATGCGCATGACGGACTCCTCGATAACTTGGAACCGTAAACCGCTCAGCTTTCGGCTTGGTTCCAGATGACCCGCGCCCCCACGACTCCCATCCTGCTACGTCCCGCCCGCGCCGTCGAGGTCGAGACGATCCGCGTGCTGGAGCGCGCCTCGGCCCAGCGCTTCGTCGGCCTGATGGACGCCATCGCCGCCGACGAGCCGACGCCCGCGGCGGTGCTGGTCCGGCGCGTGGCCGAGGACGGCCTGCTGGTCGCCGAGGCGGGCGGCGTCATCGCCGGCTTCGTCATGTTCCGGCCGCTGGAGGACGGCCTCTATGTGGAGCAGCTCGACGTCCTGCCCGCCTTCGCCGGCCGACGGATCGGCGCGGCCCTGCTGGACGCCGTCGCCGCGCGGACGGAGGGCGGCCTCGTCCTCTCCACCTTCCGCGACGTGCCCTGGAACGCCCCCTACTACGCGCGGCTGGGGTTCGTGGAGGTTCGCGCGCTGACGCCGGGCATGGCGGCGATCCGCGCCGAGCATCTGGCGCGGGGATTGGACGAGGCGGCGCGGGTGTTCATGGCGCGGCCGGCCTGATGGGAAGAAACCTCGTCCTTCGACAAGCTCAGGATGAGGCTTCTACTGCGGCGCCTGCATTTGATCCTCACCCTGAGCCTGTCGAAGGGCGAGGATCAACGCACGAGCGCTACCGCGGCAGCAGTGAGATCGCCGTGCTGGCCACGGTGCTGACCGGCAGGGCCTTGAGGTCGGGCGAGCGGATCACGGCCACGTGGCCACGCGGGCCGCACAGGGCCGGGTCCGAGGCGTCGGAGAACAGGGCGATGGTCGGCGCGCCGGCCGCCGCCAGCAGGTGGGTCGGGCCGGTGTCGTTGCCGACCACCAGCGCCGCCTTGGCGCCGAGCACCGCCAGCTGGGCGAAGTCGGTGCGGCCGGTGAGGTCGCGGGCCTGGCCGGCGGCCTTCTGGATCTGGCGGGCCATGGCGCTTTCCTGCGGCCCGCCGATGATGACGATGTCCAGGCCCTTGGACTTCAGCAGCGCCGCCAGCTGGGCGTAGCTCTCGACCGGCCAGCGCTTTTCGGGCCGGTGGGCCGAACCGCCCGGCACCAGCAGCACGTAGGGCTTGGGCGCCACGGCCCCGGCCACCGGCCGGGCGTCCTTGTGCTTGCGCAGGATCCACGACAGGTCCGGCGGCGGGGCGCTGCCCGGCTCGATCGGCGCGTCGGGCCAGATGCCGGCCTGGCGCAACTGGTCGGCATGCCGCTCCAGGGTGTGCATGTGATAGCGGGCGCGGCCGCGCTGGGGCAGGCTGGCGCCCTTGGCGATCCCCGACCATTGCGGCGGGAACGGCCGCAGGGCCTGGAAGTACCAGCCGGTGCGGCTGTTGGTCTGCAGGTCGTAGACGCGGTCGTACTTGGCCTTGCGGATGCGGCCCAGCATCTTGAAGAGGTCGCCGGCGTCGGACGGACGGCCGTCCACCTCGACGGCGTTGAAATAGGGCGACAGGCGCGCCAGGGCTTCGAACGGCGGGGTGGTCAGCAGGGTGATCTTGGCGCGCGGGTGAGCCTCGCGGATCTTCTTCATCGCCGCCAGGGCCAGGACGAAATCGCCCAGCGCGCCCAGCTTGATGACCAGGACCTTCTTGATCTCCTTGCTCAACCCTTCGACTCCGAAACTCTCGCACCGGCCCTATGGGCCGCGATCACGCGCGCATAGACCTTAAGGGTCGCCTCGACCATGGCGTCCACAGAATACAACCGGCGGGCCCGGGTTCGGGCGGCCTGGCCCATGGCCTGGCGTCCGGCCGCTCCCGCCTCGCAGGCGTCGTTCAGGGCCTTGGCCCAGGCCTCGACGTCGCCGGGCGCGGCCAGCCAGCCGGTCTCGCCGGGCACGACCGTCTCGCGCGTCGCGCCATGGTCGGCGGCGATCACCGGACGGCCCATGACCTGGGGCTCCACCGCCGTGCGGCCGAAAGCCTCCGGCTCCAGCGAAGGAGCGATGGCCAGATCGGCCAGCAGATAGGCGGCCGGCATGTCGTCGCAGTGGCCCACCAGCTTGACGCTGTCTTCCAGGCCGGCCTGGGCGATCATGTGCTCGAGTTCGGCGCGATAGCCCTTGCGGCCCTGGTCGTCGCCGGCCAGCAGCAGCAGGATCCGGGAGTCGCCCAGGGCCTTCAGCCGGGCCAGCGCCTGGATCGCCAGCCCCTGCCCCTTCCAGCGGGTCAGCCGGCCGGCCAGCAGCACCTTCAGCCGCCGCTCGTCGGGGGCCACGCCCCAGGCCTGGCGCAGGGCCTCGACCCGATCGGCCGAGACGAAGCCGGGCTCGAAGCGCGACAAGTCCACCCCGCGCGGAATGGCCACCACCCTGTCGGGATCGATGCCGTGCTCGGCGATGACGTGGGCGCGGGTGTATTCGGAATTGGCGATCACCAGGTCGCCCTTGGTCATCACCGCGTTGTACCAGCGCTTGAGGCTGGACTTGGCGTTGTAGACCCCGTGATAGGTGGCCACGAACGGCGCCTTGGTCGCCTGCGCCGCCCACAGGGCCGAGAAGGCCGGGGCGCGCGAGCGGGCGTGGACCAGGGTCACCTTCTCGCGGCGGATCAGGTCGATCAGGCGGGCGGCGTTGCCCAGCATCACCAGCGGGTTCTTCGACTGGGCCGGCATCTGGGCCAGGCGACCGCCGTCGGCCTCCAGCCGCGCGGCCATGCGGCCGCCTCGGGTGGCGACCAGGGCCTTGCCGCCCAGGGCGACCACGCCATGGGCCACGTCGATCGTGGTCTGCTCGGCGCCGCCGGTCTCCAGTTCCGGAGTCACCTGCAGCAGGGTGAAATCATCGGGAAGGATGGACACGCCGCGCTCTGAAGAGGTTAGGAGAAGCTAGTTAGCGAAACGAACAAGGCCGCGCCATGACCGAAGTCCGCGATTTCCATCCGCGCGAGGAAAATCAGCGTCTCGCGTACCGCCAGGTGGACGGCGAAGGCCCCACGGTGGTCTGGCTGGGCGGTTTTCACTCCGACATGACCGGGACCAAGGCCCAGGTCCTGGCCGAACAGGCCCTGGCGACAGGCGGCGCCTACCTCCGCTTCGACTATTTCGGCCACGGCGAATCATCGGGCGACTTCAAGGACGGCACGATCAGCCGCTGGCGCGCCGACGCCCTGGCGGTGATCGACGAGTTGACCGATGGGCCGCTGGTGCTGGTCGGCTCGTCGATGGGCGGCTGGCTGGCCTGCCTGGCCGCCATCGCCCGGCCCGAGCGGGTGAAAGCCCTGGTGCTGGTCGCTCCCGCCCCGGACTTCACCGAAAAGCTGATGGGGCCCGAGCTTTCCGACGAAGCCAAGGCTGCGATCGAGCGCGACGGCTTCTGGATTCGTCCCTCCGAATACGACGACGACGGCTACGCTATCACGCGCGAACTGCTCGAGGACGGCGGCCGCTGGTCGATCCTGCCCGGCCCCGTGCCGATCGACATTCCGGTGCGCGTGCTGCAGGGCGGCCAGGACGACGCCGTGCCCTGGACCCACGCCCTGGAACTTGCCAACGGCCTGACCAGCCAGGACGTCGTCTTCTCGCTGATCAAGGACGGCGACCACCGCCTGTCGCGCCCGCAGGACCTGGAACGCCTCACCGCCGCCGTCGCCGAAGCCCGCGTGCTCGCCACGCCGGTAGACGACGACCCGGTCGCCCGCCGCCTGGCCCGCGCCGCCCGCGCGCGTTCGGCGGGACAAGCCCCGGCGGCCGCCTGGGCTGCGGCCGACCTGGGGGACGAGGAGGAGTAGGCGACATCGCCCTTCTCCCCTTGCGGGAGAAGGTGGCGGCGAAGCCGACGGATGAGGGGTCGAAAGCCCTGTCCGGAAAAGTCTGAGAGACCCCTCACCCGACCTCGCTCCGCGAGGCCACCCTCTCCCGCAAGGGGAGAGGGATCAGCCTTCCAGGATCGCCGCCAACCCTTCGCGATAGGTCGGGTACTTCGGTCGCCAGCCGAGCTCGGCCTTGGCCAGGGCGTTCGAGACGCGCTTGTTCTCGGCGTAGAAGCGGCGGGTGGCGGGCGACAGGCCCAGGGCGTTGAAGGGCAGGTCCGGCGGAACCGGGACGCCCAGCAACAGGGCGGCGTGCTCCATGACGTCCTGCGGCGGGGCCGGCTCGTCGTCGCAGAGATTGTAGACGGCGCCGGCGCGAGGGCGCTCCAGCGAGGCCAGCAGGCCCGAGACGATGTCGTCGCGGTGGATCCGGCTGAACACCTGGCCCGGCTTGACGATGCGGCGGCCCTCGCCGGCCTTCAGGCGGTCGAAGGCGCTGCGGCCGGGGCCATAGATGCCCGGCAGGCGGAAAGTCACGACGGTCAGCCCCATGCCCCGGCAGACCTGGCGCCAGTCGCGCTCGGCGCCGACCCGGCGCGCGCCCTCGACCGATTGGGCCTTCAGCGGGCTCGATTCGAACACCCAGCGGCCGTCGAAGTCGCCATAGACGCCGGTGGTGGAGAGATAGCCGATCCAGTCGGGGAAGGCCTCGGCCGCCGCCAGTGCGGGAATCACCGCCTCCAGGGCCGGACAGCCCTCGCCGGTCGGCGGCGAGGTGACCAGCACGGCGTTGACGCCGCGCATGGCCTCGACCATCGCGGCCTTGTCGTCGGGGTCCACCGCCGCGAAGCCCTGGGCCTCCACCGCCGCCCGCGCCTCGGGCGTGCGGCCCGTCGCGGTGACCAACCAGCCTTGCGCGGCCAGAGATTCGGCGAAAGCGGCGCCGACGAAGCCCAATCCGAACACGAAGAGACGCAAACCCTGGCCCCGACCTCAAATCCAAGGGTCCAATGAGCCGCTCAAACGGCCGGTTCCGCAAGTGCGACATTCATCCCCATGAAGTTGGCCAACAGTGCTTGCCAAGCCCGGATCGCTCTGCCATAAGCCGCCTCCTCGTCGCGGGGCGCTGTTTTCAGCCTCTTCGATGCGGGCGTAGCTCAGTGGTAGAGCGCCACCTTGCCAAGGTGGATGTCGAGAGTTCGAATCTCTTCGCCCGCTCCATTCCCTCCTTCCCGGGGGGTCGTGGACAGAGACAAGAAAATCGGTGCGCGGGCGTAGCTCAGTGGTAGAGCGCCACCTTGCCAAGGTGGATGTCGAGAGTTCGAATCTCTTCGCCCGCTCCATTTTCTTCTCTCTCCTTTCCCTTGCGTTCGAAATGATCGGTAAGCAGCGGCTTGGCCGTTTGGCCGCGCAGCGCGACATGATCTAACCTCGCCCCTGTCCACTTCGGGGAGCGTTCATGCGCCATCATCTTCTCCGCCTCGCCGCCGGCGCGGCCCTGTCGGCCGTGCTGTTGGCCGGACCGGTCCAGGCGGCCCAGGTCAGCGCCTCGGCCCGCCTCACCGAAGCCGTGAAGGCCTATGAGTCGGTCTCGGCGGTGGACGACGACGAGAGCGCCACCGACGCCTCGCGCTGGCGGTTTCCGCCGGTCGGCCCCAAGGCCGACGCCGAGCGCAAGGCCCGCTACGAGAAGGCCAAGGCCCTGCTGGGCGAGGTCGACGCGGCCGGCCTGACCGACGACGAGAAGCTGACCCGCCAGATCCTGGCCTGGAGCCTGGACGACAAGCTCACCGGCCTGTCGTTCGACGAAAACCGCATGCCGTTCAGCAGCGACGGCGGCTTCGACGTCTCCCTGCTCTATCGCGCCAACGGCATGCGCCTGAAGGACGAGGCCGAGGCGAAGAAGTGGATCGCCCTGCTGGCCCAGAGCCCGGAGTGGTACGCCGCCAACATCGCCGAGGCCCGCAGAGGGATCGCCACCGGCTTCGTCCACGCCCGCTCGACCGCCGAGTCGGTGCTCGACCGCGCCCAGCGGACCGCCGCCACGCCGCTGGCCGAGGATCCGCTGCTGGCCCCGCTGCGCGCCCTGCCCGCCAGCGTGCCGGCCGATCGCAAGGCCGCCCTGATCGCCGAGGGCGAGGCGGTGCTGAAGGCCAAGGTCGCCCCCGCCCGCGCCGGCTTCGTCGCCTTCATGCGGGACGAATATGTGCCGCACGCCGCCAAGAGCCTGGCGGCCTCCGACCTGCCGGACGGCAAGCGCTACTACGCCTTCCTGGTCAAGCGCTACACGACCACCGACATGACGCCCGACCAGGTGCACGAGATCGGCCAGGCCGAGGTGCGCCGCATCCGCGCGCGGATGGAGACGGTGATGAAGCAGGCCGGCTTCGACGGCGACCTGCCGGCCTTCCTGGCCTATCTGCGCAAGGACCCGAAATTCTACGCCACCAGCCGCCAGCAGTTGCTGGAGAAGGCCAGCGAAATCGCCAAGCGCGCCGACGACCAGCTGCCGGCCCACTTCGGAACCCTGCCGCGCCTGACCTACGGCGTGCGCCCCGTGCCGGCCAGCATCGAGAAGGGCTACACCACCGGCCGCTATTTCGGCGGCGATCCCAAGGCCGGCCGGGCGGGCGGCCTGATGATCAACACCTCCGAGCTCGACCAGCGGGCGCTCTACGAGCTGCCGGCCCTGGTGCTGCACGAGGGCGCGCCGGGCCACCACGTCCAGACCTCGCTGGCCCAGGAGCAGGCCGGCCCCGAGTTCCGCAAGAACCTCTATTTCAGCGCCTTCGGCGAGGGCTGGGGGCTCTATTCGGAATGGCTGGGCGAGGAGATGGGCATCTATCGCGACCCCTACGAGCTGTTCGGCCGCCTGTCCTACGAGATGTGGCGCGCCTGCCGGCTGGTGGCCGACACCGGCATCCACGCCAAGGGCTGGAGCCTGGACCAGGCCCGCGCCTGCTTCACCGACAACACCGCCCTATCGCCGACCAATATCGAGGTCGAGCTGAAGCGCTACGTCTCCTGGCCGGGGCAGGCCCTGTCGTACAAGATCGGCGAACTGAAGATCCTGGAGCTGCGCAAGCGGGCCGAGGACCAGCTGGGTCCGAAGTTCGACGAGCGGGCCTTCCACGACCTGGTGCTGCTGGGCGGCTCGACGCCGCTGGCGGTGCTGGACGCCCGCACCGACGCCTGGATCGCCGAGCGTAAAAAGAAGTCGTAAGCGTCACAACGCCCCGGGGTTGACCGCATCGTCGCCCCGGGCCGAACCTCCCCGCCCAACAGAAAAGGGAGGTTTCATGTCCTACGCCTCGAAGTTCGTGATCGGCGGCGCCTTGCTGCTGGCCTTGGCGGCCTGCTCCGACCCGAAGGCCGCCAAGACGCAAACGCCGCCGCCGACCGGTGAAGCCTCCGCCGCCGCGCCCGCCCCGGCCAAGCCGCCCGCCGACCTGCCGGCCGGGGAATACAAACTCGACAAGTCGCACGCCGACCTGTCGTTCAAGCTCAGCCACCTGGGCTTCTCCTGGTACACGGCCCGCTTCACCGACTTCGACGTCAAGCTGAACCTCGATCCCAAGGCGCCGGCCGCCGCCAGCGTCGAGGCCAGCATCAAGACCAGCTCCCTGACCCTTCCCGCTCCGCCGCCCGGCTTCACCGACGAACTGCTCGGCGCCGAATGGCTGGACGCGGCCAAGTACCCGGCCATCACCTTCCGCTCGACCAAGGTCGAGACCACCGGCCCCGACACCGCCGACGTCACCGGCAACCTGACCCTGCACGGCGTGACCAAGCCGGTGACCCTGAAGGCCAAGTTCAACGGCGGCTACGCCGGCTTCCCGCCGATGGATCCCAACGCCCGCATCGGCTTCTCGCTGAGCGGCAGCTTCAAGCGCTCGGACTTCGGGGTCAGCTACGGCGTGCCCAAGCCCGGCTCGACCATGGGCGTCGGCGACGAGGTCACGGTCGCCATCGAGGCCGAACTGCTGAAGCCCAACCCGCCGGCGGCGACCGCCCCGGCCGCGCCCGCCAATCCCTGAATCGAACGTCGATCCCCGTCGGCCGACGGGGATCGACCACCGCTCAGACAAATACAATCAGTGGTTTAAATTCCGACTAGACGCGCGAAATAGGAAAGTTATCCTACAGGAGGAATATCAGCCTAGGCTGATGCTCATGGGCGTCACTGGGGGCGCCGCTCTTGAGGGACCGCCATGCTCGCTCAAATCCTGGAGGAGGCCTGGGCGATCTCGCCCGACCCGCGTCGCGACCGTCTCGCCGCGGCCTTCGTCACCCACGCCGTGGCCCTGGCCACCGGCGTCGCGCCCGCCGACATCGTTTCGGACAAGCGCGCGTCCAAGACCGCCGCTCGCGCGCGGCAGATCGCCATCTACCTGGCCCACGTGATCTTCCACTGGCCGCTGGCCCGGGTGGCCTTCGCCTTCGGCCGCGACCGCACCACCTGCGCCCACGCCTGCCACCGCATCGAGGACATGCGCGAGGACCGGGTGTTCGACGCCCGCATGAGCGCGCTGGAGGCCTGCGTGCGCCAGGCGCCCGAGACCATTCCGGATCTGACCGGCATGGTGTTCGCCAACGCCGCGGGGATCGACCGATGAGCGCCGCCGCCATTGTCGAGCGCGACCTGGAAGCCGAGCACTTGGCCGACCGCGCCGCCCGCCTGCTGGCCCGCGCCGGCTCGGTGATCGAGGCCCGGGGCCTGGCCTACGCCGTGCGCTTCGCCCGTGGGCGCAAGCCGATGCTGACCATCGACGAGGCCGCCTTCCGCAAGCTGATGCACCAGTTGGTCCCGCGCCCCGAGGGCGGCTGGCGACTGGGCCGCGCGCCGCAGCCGATGCCGCCGGGCCGTCCCGGCGTCGTCGAGGGCGAGAAGCTTGTGGTCGAGAACGGCGAAGCCACGACGCACCGCGCCAATCTCGGCGCCGCTCCGCTGGACTGGCTGTTCAGCCGCGGCCTGCTCAGCGCCGTCGAGCGCGCCGCGGGCCAGCGCCTGGAGGCCGACGCCCACGCTTCGGGGCTGCTCGGTCGCCTGACCATGAACTGGGATCCGACGCCGCGCGGCGGCGGTCCGCGCCTGGAGCCCGCCGAGCGCGCGATCGGCGCCAAGGCCCGCATGGCCCGGGCGATGATGGCGCTGGCGCCCGAGCAGCGAGCGATCCTGTCGCCGATCTGCCTGCACGGCGCCTCGCTCCAGGCTACGGAAGTCGCCCTGGGCCTCAAGCCCAGAACGGGCAAGGCCGCCCTGAGGGCGGCCTTGCAGCGCCTGGCGGCGCACTACGGCATGCTGTGAGACGAGGCGGCGGCCGGATCTCGACCGCCGCCTGGCTCAGCGCCTTCAGTGGCTCTGTGCGTGCTTGATGTCGCGCATCTGGTCGTGGCCGGCCTTGACCTTGGCGTAGGCGGCCTCGATGGCGCGGCGGGTCTGCGGATCCAC
Source organism: Caulobacter sp. SRI_008 (assembly GCF_057586355.1). Lineage (NCBI taxonomy): Bacteria > Pseudomonadati > Pseudomonadota > Alphaproteobacteria > Caulobacterales > Caulobacteraceae > Caulobacter > Caulobacter sp. SRI_008. The sequence continues at coordinate 107,791 of NZ_JBYCZS010000004.1, read as the reverse complement.
GTCGAGGTCCTGCAGGGCCTTCTCGTACTTGGCCTTGATGTGGTCCTCGCCGTCCTCGACGGTCTTGACCACCGACTCGTCGCCCTTGGTCAGGGAGTCGCGGACGTTCAGGAACACGCGGTGGGCGGCGGCCAGGATGCTGCCGTCGTCGTCGGGCGTGCCGCCCAGGCGGCGCACTTCGCTCTGCAGGTCGGAGACCACGCCGCGACGTTCCTGGGCGCGAGCCTCGAACAGCGACTTGAAGCTGCGGCTCTCGGCGTCGCGGGCGGCGGCTTCATAGCCGTCGGCGCTGTCGATGGTGATCTCGACCAGGCCGTTGACGAGCTTGATGTGGTCTTCGTTCGTATGGGCCATGGGTGAACTCCTGTGGCTTTCGAATGGAGGGACCGCAGCAACGCGGCCCCTCCGCGAAAGGTTCGAAGCGGCGCCTTAAGGCTTTTTCGATTGCAGGAAGGTCCAGGCGGTCCCGGCCGCCGTCAGGGCCGCGCCCCGCGTGCGCTTGTTGATCAGCAGGCCGGCCAGCACCGCCCCGCCCAGCACGGCGACGGCCAGGGGGATGGTGCGGCCGCCCAGCTGGATATCGCGGCCGGCGATGGTCAGCGGCTTCTTGGCCGGACCGCCCACGGCGTAGTCAGCGACCGGAGCCTGGGGTTCAGGCGACTTGGAATGCTGGTCAAGGAAGGTCGAGACCTTGTCCGACAGGGTGTCGATCAGGCCCTGGCGAGCGCGGGCGGGACCAGCGCCGTTCGTGTGGCCAGGATTCAGGGTGGGGTCATAGGCGACCATGGGTCATCTCCGTGTCCGAGAAAGGGGCTCGGTCGGAATAACGCCGTGAGGCCGACGACGATCCGTCAGGTTTCGCGCGAAGGCTTGACCGGCAAGGCCGCGCCGACATGGTCGATGCCCAGTTCGATCGCCCGCGCCGCCTGGCGCTGACGCTCGGCGTAGCGGGCCTTCTGGTCGTCGGTGCGGGTGTCGTGGCAGCGGGCGCAGGACACGCCCTCGACGTATAGCGGCGAGGCCCGCCCCTCTTCCGACACCGGCATGCGGCAGCCCCGGCACAGCACGTGCGAGCCTTCCGACAGGCCATGGCCCACGGCCACCCGCTCGTCGAACACGAAGCATTCGCCGCGCCACAGACTTTCGTCCTGGGGCACCGTCTCCAGGTAGTTAAGGATCCCGCCCTTGAGGTGGAACACATCCTCAACGCCGCGCGCCTTGAGCAGGGCCGTCGACTTCTCGCAGCGGATGCCGCCGGTGCAGAACATGGCCACCTTTGGGGCCGGCGCGGCGGGATCCCAGGTCTGGCGGAAGGCGTCGAACCAGGCGGGGAAGTCGGCGAAGCTGGGCGTGGCCGGGTCGATCGCGCCCTCGAAGGTGCCGCAGTCGACCTCGTAGCCGTTGCGGGTGTCGATCACGATGACGTCGGGCTGCGCGATCAGGGCGTTCCAGCCGGCCGGATCGACGTGGACGCCGTGATTGTGGGCCGGATCGAGGTCGGGCTCGCCCAGGGTGACGATCTCGGCCTTCACCTTGACCTTCAGCCGGTGGAACGGCGGGGCGTCGGCGTCGGCGAACTTCAGCTCCAGCGCCTCGCAGCCCGGCAGGGCGCGGATGTGGGCGATGGCCGCGTCGATGGCCTGGGGCGTACCGGCGATGGTGCCGTTGATCCCCTCGCGGGCCAGCAGCAGGGTGCCCTTGATCTTCAGCCCGCAGCACAGCTTGGCGAGATCGGCGCGGATCGTCTCCGGATCGTCGAAGGTCGCGAAACGATAGAGGGCGGCGATGCGCCATGGCGAGGTCATGGGCGGGCCATAGAAGATGAACGCCCCGGGCTCAAGCACGGCCGGAACCAAGCACGCCGAACGCGGGTTACCGGGCCATGAGCATCCTGATCACCGTCATCATCGCCCTCGTGCTGCTTGGCCTGGCGCTCTACGCCGTCCAACGCTCGCCGATCCCCTCGCCCGTGAACTGGCTGATCCAGCTCCTGCTGATCATCGTGGCCATCGTGTTCATCGGAAACAGGGCGGGCTTCTTCTAGGCGCCCGCCACGGCCGCCGCATCGCGCTGGATGCGGGCCACCATCGACTTGAGGCCGTTGGAGCGCTGCGAGGACAGGGCTTCCGACAGGCCCAGGCGCGCCATGGCGGCCGAGGCGTCGAAGGCGACGATGTCGCCGGCCGCCGCGCCGGAATAGAGCCGCAGCACGATCGCGATCAGCCCGCTGACGATGTGGGCGTCGCTGTCGCCGCGGAAACGGACGGTCCCGTCGGCCTGCGGCTCGCTGACCAGCCACACCTGGCTGGCGCAGCCGCGCACCTTGTTGTCTTCCGAGTGCTCCTCGGGGGTGAGCGGCGCCAGGTCCTTGCCCAGCTCGATCACGTAGCGATAGCGCTCTTCCCAGTCGCCGAGCAGTTCGAACTCGTCGGCCAGTTCGTCGAGGGCGGCGTTGGGGTCGGTGCTCATGGCGCGGCGTTTAGGCGGGCCACGGCCCCGATGCAAGCAATCAGGCGCCCGGCAAGGTCACGATCGCCGTCAGCCCCTGCCCAGGCGCCGACTTCAGCCGCAGCGCGCCGTTCATGGCCCGCGTCAGCAGGTCGACGATCGGCAGGCCCAGGCCCGCGCCCTCGCCGCTGCGGGTCAGGGAGGTGCCCGCCTGCTCGAACGGGCGCAGCAGGCGTTGCAGGTCGCCCTGCTCCACCCCCTCGCCCTGGTCGCGGATCGAGATCTCGACCATGCCGCCGCTGACCAGTTCGGCCTCGATCGTCACCACCCCGCCCGACGGCGAGTGGGCGACGGCGTTCTGCAGCAGGTTCGACAGGATGGTGCGCAGGCCCCGGCGGTCGGCCAGGACGGCGGGCATGCCCACCAGGTCCGGCGCGCTCATCACCACGCCGCGGGCTTCGCATTCGGCGCGCAGCTGGGCCATGACGTCCTCGACCGCCTCGTCCAGCGGCTCGGCGGCGACGTCGAGGTCGGTGACGTGGCCCTCCAGGCGCGCGATCTCGACGATCTGGTTGACCAGCTTGAGCAGCTTCAGGCCGCTCTCGTGCACCAGCTTGGCGTATTCCTTGTACTGCGGCGCGCCAAGCGGGCCGTAGAGCTCGCTGGCCAAAATTTCCGAAAAACCGATGACGGCGTTCAGGGGCGTGCGCAGCTCGTGGCTGACCATGCGCAGGAACGAACGCTTCTGATCATCGAGGGCGGCCTTGCGGCGAGCGCGGGCCGCCGCGCGGCGAAACGTCGCGGTGGGTCCTTCCGAAGGCCGCTGAGCCTGGCGCGAATCAGCACCGCCCGCGCTTTCGGCGAGCTCTTCGGCTGATGTCGAAGCGTCCGCGGACGCCGTCTGAGGCATGTGAAACTCCCGGACCTTCTGTCCGCAAAGGCATTCTGTGCCACCCTGAACCAACCCGCTTACGAATCCGTTTCCGTCCACAAGAAGCTGGACTCGCCCGGTCGCCCCACAATTGTGCGTGCTTTGGAGAAGGGCCGAACCGGGGTTAGGATTCACCAATAACAACAACTTCGAGGCGGACCCGCCCCCTTGGACATCGACCCGGTGCAGACGCGGCAGGATGAAGCCGCCCTCCGCCCCGTCCTTTCGGGGCGGGAGACGGCGCGCGCCTGGCGTCTGGGCTGGCTGGCGGCCGCGCTGCTGGCCGGCGGGGCGGTGGCCTTCGTTCCCGCCTCCACCGGCTGGCCGGTGTGGATCGCCCTGCTGGCCGGCGCCCTGCCCGCCATCGCCGCCCTGCTGCTGGGCGACAGCGAGGACGAGCGCGTCCAGTCGCTGCTGCTGGTCGGCTGGGCCGCCGGCGGCGCCCTGGCCGCGGCCCTGACCGGCGGCGTCTCGGGCGCGATGAGCGCCTGGTGCCTGGCCCCCGTCGCCGCCGCCTCGACCCTGGCCGCCCCGCGCCGCCTGGCCGAGGGCGCGGCCCTGGCCCTGATCGGCGGGGCCATGGCGGCCCTGGTCCAGCTGTCGGGCCTGGCTCCACCCGCTCCGACGGGCCCGACCGCCTTCATCCTCGGTTTCCTGGCCGTGGCCACCACGGGCCTAGGCCTCGCCGCCGGCCTGATGCTGACCCACCGCCGGGCCGGCGAGCGCGACGTGCGCAACCTGTCGGAGCTGACCGCTCTTTCGACCCTGCTCGACGGCCTGCCCTTCCTGGCCTTCGTCGTAACCCTGCAGGGCCGGGTGCGCACCGTGCGCGGCGTCGCCCCCGAGGGCGCGGCGCTGGACCGGATCATGATCGACGGCCTTTCGCAGGCCGCCGTGCCGGGCGAGCGCGCCCGCGTCGACTTCGCCCTGGGCCAGGCCCTGCGCGAACGCGAAGCGGTCCTGACCTTCCCGGCCGCCGAGGCCCCTGAAAAGACCCTGTCCCTGACCCTGCGCCGCGTGGGTCCTGGCGTGCTGGTGGGCGTGATGCGCGACGTCACCGCCGAGACCCGCCACCTGCTGCAGCTGGACCAGGCCCGCAACGACGCCGAGCAACTGGCCGCCGGCCGCGCCCGCTTCCTGGCCAACATGTCCCACGAGCTGCGCACGCCGCTGAACGCCATCATGGGCTTCTCCGACATCATGCGCGCCCGCATGTTCGGCCCCCTGACCGACCGCTACGGCGAATATGCCGAGCTGATCCACGAGAGCGGCCGTCACCTGCTGGACCTGATCAACGACGTGCTCGACATGTCGAAGATCGAGGCCGAGCGCTTCGAGCTGTCGCGCGGCGAGTTCGACGCCCGCGAGGCCGTCAACGCCGCCATGCGCCTGCTGCGCGTCCAGGCCGACAGCGTCGGCGTGCAGCTGCGCGGCGTGCTGCCGCCGGGCGAGCTCGATGTCGACGCCGACCGCCGGGCGCTGAAGCAGATCGTGCTGAACCTGGTTTCCAACGCCCTGAAGTTCACGCCGCGCGGCGGCCAGGTGACGGTCACGGCCGACGGCCACGACGGCATGCTGGAGATCGTCGTCGCCGACACCGGCGTCGGCATCAGCCCCGAGGACCTCGAGCGCCTGGGCCGCCCCTACGAGCAGGCCGGCGGCGTCGACCAGCGCGCCAAGGGCACCGGCCTTGGCCTGTCTCTGGTGCGGGCCTTCGCCCAGCTGCACGGCGGCGAGATGCATGTCGAGAGCCGCCTGGGGGCTGGCACCAGCGTTTCGGTGCGCATGCCCATCCTGCTGGCCGCCCCGGTCGCCCCGCCCGTCCCGGAAAGCCCCACGGCCACCGCTGACGCCATGGAGCAGCTGTTCGAGCCGCCCTCCGAGGGCCAGGCTTCCGAAGAGCCCTTCCTGGGCGAAAACGTCATCCGCTTCGCCCCGCCGCGCTGATACCCTTCTCTCCTTGCGGGAGAAGGTGGCGGCCGAAGGCCGACGGATGAGGGGTCTCTCAGACATCCGACATCGCACCTGGCCTGACCGCTGCACGCGGTGTTGAGTTCTGAGAGACCCCTCACCCGACCTCGCTCCGCGAGGCCACCCTCTCCCGCAAGGGGAGAGGGCACGGCTTTTCGGCCTCCCGTGAAAACTCACGAAAGTTGATGGGGAGGCGCGGAGCGGCCGGGCGGAGCCCGGAGACCGTGATGTGTTTTAGCGTTTCGGCTTCGTCTGACCGCTCCGCCGCACCGTAGGCTCGAAGGACCGGGGGCGCGGGTGCTTTTTCAACCCTGGACCCGGTTGTCCCTCGGACGGGCAGGATCAATAGCCCCGCGGTGATCCGGCGGCGCCTCGGCTGATCCTGTTAGGCCGGTTTGAAACGATCCCGGCCCTGTCGCCCCGCTTGTCTCGTCACGGAACGGCTGGCGGCCCAATCACGCCTTCTGAGCGATCCTGCAAACCCGCCCTTCCCATGACGCCCCAAGCGGCCCCGCTCGATGCGATCCACAGCCGCTAACTCGGGCCGGTACCAAGAGCCCTCCCCATGGCTGGGATGGGGATGATTATGGGGCGGGTTAAGCAGGGGAGGATAAGTTGGGGTTATAAAGTTGTAGGACGTTGAGTTTACTCAACTCTTTTCCGAATACGCCGTGTGAAGAGCGTGCGTAAGGCCCACCCAACTCCGTAAAATCCCCGCGAAAGCGGGGACCCAGGTGTTTTATCGTCGAGCGCCGCGCGTTTCAGAAAAAGCCTGGGTCCCCGCTTTCGCGGGGATTTTACGGAAGGAAGGCCAGCATTGCGGAAGCTGAAAACGGCCCCCCTCCGGCCCTTCGGGCCACCTCCCCCAGAGGGGGAGGATCTCGGGCCCAGATACAGAAAAAGCCGGCCCGCGAACGCGGAGCCGGCTTTTCGTCGCCCTTACGGCGAGACCTTGCGGTCTTACTTCTTCGCGGTGAAACCGGCGAACTTGGCGTTGAAGCGCGAGACGCGGCCGCCGCGGTCCATCAGCTGGGCGTTGCCGCCGGTCCACGCCGGGTGGGTGCGCGGATCGATGTCGAGCGCCAGGTTCGCGCCTTCCTTGCCGTAGGTCGAGCGGGTTTGGTAGCTCGTCCCGTCGGTCAGGGTGACGTTGATGAAGTGGTAGTCGGGGTGAATGTCTTGTTTCATCGGGCGGTCCAACCGACTAGAGGGCGGCGTGAAATGTGAGTGAGCGCCGCCGTGCGGGGTGGCCCTCGAAGACGCGCGGCTATAAAGAACCCGCGCGTTTTTGGCAAGGACCCTGTTGATGAGCGACGTTAACGGCGGCGAGATTTCGGTCGAAGGCCGCCCCGGCGCCGGCGCCGAACTGGCCCAGAGCCTGTCGGAATCGGCCGCCCGCCGCCCGCGCCGCAAGGACATCCGGCCGCTCGCTCATCTGCTGCCCTTCGTGCGCCGCCATATCGGCGACGCCCTGGCCGCCGGCTTCTTCCTGCTGTTCTCGACCGGCGCGACCCTGGGCCTGACGGGAGCGTTCAAGAACGTCATCGACAAGGGATTCGCCAAGGGCGGCGAAGGGGCGGTGAACCACACCTTCCTGACCCTGGCCGCCGTCGCCCTGGTGCTGGCCGTGGCCACGGCCTCGCGCTTCTTCTTCGTCACGCGCCTGGGCGAGCGCGTGGTCGCCGACCTGCGCCGCTCGCTCTACGACCACGTCCTGACCCTGGACCCGGCCTATTTCCTCAAGACCCGCACCGGCGAGGTGCTGTCGCGGATGACCGCCGACGTCTCGCTGATCGACCAGCTGGTCGGGGCCTCGGCCTCGATCGCCCTGCGCAACACCCTCAGCCTGATCGGGGGCCTGGGCTACATGGCCGTGGTCAGCCCCAAGCTGGCGGGCTTCATCGTGCTGATGGTGCCGGTGGTGCTGACCCCGATGTTCTTCGTCGGCCGCAAGGTGCGCAAGCTGTCGGTCACCGCCCAGGACCGCTTCGCCGACGCGGTGGGTTACGCCGGCGAGAGCCTGGACGCGCTGGACACCGTGCAGGCCTTCGTGCGCGAGCGCGAGGCTGGCCGCCGGTTCGGTTCGGCGGTCGAGACGGCCTATGACGCCTCGGTGCGCCGCATCCGCGCCCGGGCCGGCATGACGGTGCTGGTCATGACCCTGGCCTTCGGCGGCGTGACCCTCTTGCTGTGGTTCGGGGCGCGCATGGTGCTGTCGGGCGAGATGACGCCGGGAACGCTCGCCCAGTTCGCCATGCTGGCGGTGATGGCGGCCGGCTCGGTCGGCGCCCTGGGCGAGGTCTGGGGCGACGTGCAGAAGGCCTCCGGGGCCATGGACCGCATCTCCGACCTGCTGAACGCCCGCCCGGGCATCGCCCCGCCGCAAGCGCCCAGGACCCTACCGTCGCCGGTGCGCGGCGAGATCGCCTTCCAGGACGTGGCCTTCGCCTATCCCGGCCGCCCCGACCTGCCGGCGCTCAACGGCTTCAGCTTGACCGTGAGACCCGGAGAGACCGTCGCCCTGGTCGGCCCCTCGGGGGCGGGCAAGAGCACCGTCCTGCGCCTCCTGCTGCGCTTCTACGACCCTCAGGGCGGCGTGGTGCGCCTGGACGGCGTCGACCTGCGCGACGCCGAGCCGGCCGAGGTGCGCGCGGCCATGGCCCTGGTGGCCCAGGACTCGCCGCTGTTCTCCGGTTCGGCCATGGACAACATCCGCTTCGGCCGCGAGGACGCCACCGAGGAAGAAGCCCGCGCCGCCGCCGAGGCCGCCCAGGCCACGGGCTTCATCACCGCCCTGCCCCAGGGCTTCGACACGCCGGTGGGCGAGCGCGCCAAGACTCTGTCGGGCGGCCAGCGCCAGCGCCTGGCCATCGCCCGCGCCCTGGTGCGCCAGGCCCCGATCCTGCTGCTCGACGAGGCCACCAGCGCCCTGGACGCCGAGAACGAGCGGCTGGTGCAGCAGGCCCTCGACGCGGCCATGAGCGGACGGACCACGCTGGTGATCGCCCACCGCCTGGCCACCGTGCTGCAGGCCGACCGTATCGTGGTCATGGACGAAGGCCGCGTGGTCGAGGAAGGCGCCCACGCCGACCTGGTCGCCCGCGGCGGCCTCTACGCCCGCCTGGCGCGGCTGCAGTTCGGGGTGGAGGCGGCTTAGGGCCTTCGCCGTCGTTGACGCCGGACGTCCGCCCGGCGAAAGGTCGCGCTCCACGCATCGGGGGTTGCGCGCATGAACGACAAGCTGGCCGTCCTGAACCCGTTCGCCAGGCTGGCGGACGAAACGCTCGCCCTGCGCGCGGCGCGCGCCGGCGCGATCGGCGCCTGGCTCAGCGCCGCGGGCGGTGTCCTGGCCGCAATCCAGATGTCGCTTCGCTTCGACATCTATGTCGCGGAGATCCGCGATCGCACCCTGGCGCGCGCGGCGAGCCAGGATCCGGCGGCGACGGAACGGATGCTCGACATGATCGAGCCGACCGTGCTCTGGATGGGGATCGGCATGCTGCTGCTTGTCAGCGCCGTCTATGCCGGCCTGGGTTTCGTACAGTGGAGGAAGACGACGCGGCTCATTCCGCTTCTGCTGTTGCTGATCGAGGCTTACGGCCTGCTCGGTTCGGCGACCACCCTGGTCGCCGGTCAGGTCCCCGCACGGCTGACCTCTCCCCTTGAGTTCAGCCTGAACTGGATCATCTCGCTCCTGCCGCTTCCGTTCCTGGTCGCCGGCCTGCGCGGCGGCTTCAGGCTGAAGGCGCTGGGCGCGGCCAAGGCTGGCGTCAGCTCTCCGCCTTCGCCGTCTCCTGCTCCTTGATCAGAGACACGTGGAGCAGCTGCTTGCGGAGCTCCTCGAAGGCGGGCGTGCCGACCAGAGCAGGATCCTGCGTCTCGGCCCAGTCGATCAGCTTCTCCAGCGCCTCGCCGATGCGGCCGATCTGGCGGCCGTAGCTGCCGACCTCGTCGAGCACCCGGGCCTCGACCTCGGGCTTGCCCGACGTGCCGAGATTGACGGTGAACAGGGAAAAGTCGCCGAAGCTCCATGACCACGGATTGATGGTCTGGGTCAGCTGGCGCGGGGCGAGGGAAAGCTGGAACGGTTCGGACATTAGGGGCCTCCCGATCTGGAAGGGCCAGCATGCCGCCTTTGCAACGCTCGCGTGTAACGAATGACGCGGCGGGCCGGCGAAAACGCCGGTCTCGCCTAATGTCGGGTCAGCCGCGCGCGGCGGCGGCCAGGTCCGGGAAGTCGCTGAACACCCCGTCGACGCCGGCGGCGTAGAGCGCCTTCAGCACCGCCGTCGCGTCGCCGGTCTTGGCCAGGTAGTCGGCGGCGGCGGGATCGCCTTTGCGCAGGGTCGCCGGCAGGAAGTAGTTTTCGGCCCGCACCGTCCAGGGATGCACCAAGAGGCCGGCCGCGTGGGCGTCCCGGACCAGCGAGGTGGCCGGCAGCAGAACTTGCGCGTCCTGCGGGACCACCATGGTCTTTTCCGGACCCAGGCCGTCGGCATAGGCCGCCACGCCTTTCAGGCCCTCGGGCGTGACGAGGTCGGCGTACTTGACGCTGGGCAGGTCGGCCGGGCCGCCCTGGCCGGCGACCAGCAGGACGAGGCGCGCGGCGGTCTTCAGGCGCAGGGTCTTCAGCGGCCCGACCTCGAAGCACTGGACGAACACCGGGGCGGTCTTGGAGTTGAGCTCGTTGCGCTTCAGCGCCTCGACCATGCGGCCTTCGATCGGCAGGCCTACCGAGGCGAAATAGGCCGGATGCTTCATCTCCGGATAGACGCCGATCGTGCGGCCGACGCGCTTGCTCTCCGACCGGGCGAAGGCGACGACCTCGTCGAAGGTGAGGACCTGGGCCTGGCCGTCGAAGGCGGCGCTGGCCGGACGCAGCTGCGGCAGCCGCTCGCGGGCGCGCAGGGTCTTGATCTCGGCCAGGGTGAAGTCTTCGGTGAACCAGCCGGTCAGGCTTTCGCCGTCGATGGTCTTGGTCGCCTTGCGGGCGGCGAACTCGGGACGGGAGGCGACGTCGGTCGTGCCGCCGATCTCGTTCTCGTGGCGCACCACCAGGTGGCCGTCCTTGGTGACGACGAGGTCGGGCTCGATGAAGTCGCAGCCCTGCTCGATGGCCAGGCCGTAGGCCAGCAGGGTGTGCTCGGGGCGATAGCCCGAGGCGCCGCGGTGGGCGATGACGATCGGCTTGCGCACGCCGGCGCGGACCATGGCGGGGATCATGCTGGCGCCCATCGTACCGGCGAGGGCGGCGGTCGTCATGGCGCGGCGGGTCAGTAGGGTCATGGCCGCTGATTAGCGCGCGGATGTGACGGTTTGGCGAGGGGCGTGCATCGCTTCGGCGACGCCCTGCCCACGAAAAAGGCTCCGGAACCTCGTCCCGGAGCCTTGGTCGTTCAGCGGTGGGAAGAGCCTCAGCCCGCCGCGTGCAGGGCCTTCAGCACCAGGGGATGCAGGTCCTGGTTGGCGGCCAGGATCGAGGCGCCTTGCACGGGGTCGCCGTGCTCTTCGATGGTCGAGACCTTGCCGCCCGACTCCTGGACCATCAGCACGCCGGCCGCGACGTCCCAGGGCTTCAGGTTGCGCTCCCAGAAGGCGTCGAAGCGGCCGGCGGCCACCCAGGCCAGGTCGAGCGCGGCGGCGCCGAAGCGGCGCACGCCGGCGACCTTCTGGGTCACCTGGTGCAGTTCCTTCAGGAACTGACCGTGGCCAGGCTTGCCGATGAACGGCACGCCGGTGGCCAGCACGGCCTCGTCCATGTGCTTGCGGGCGGCGACGCGCAGGCGCTTCTCGGCGCCGAGGAACGCGCCCTTGCCCTTCTCGACCCAGAACAGGTCGTGGGTGATCGGGTTGTAGGTGACGCCGGCGACGACCTCGCCCTCGCGCTGCAGGGCGATGTTGACCGCGAAGTGCGGGATGGCGTGCAGGAAGTTGGTGGTGCCGTCCAGCGGGTCGACGATCCAGGTGTGGGTCTTGTCGGTGCCCTCGATCAGGCCGCGCTCCTCGCCGAGGAAACTGTAGCCCGGACGCGCCTTGCTGAGGATCTCGAACAGGGTCTGCTCGGCCTTGAGGTCGGCGTTGGTCACGAAGTCGCCCGCGCCCTTCTTGGAGACCTGCAGCTCGGAGACTTCGCCGAAGTCGCGGGCCAGACCCCGGGCGGCCTTGCGCGCGGCGTCGATCATCACGTTGAGAAGGGCGGAAGGCGTGGGCACGGGCGGATATCCTATGGAATTCCCTGTACCGACGCGCGGACGCGCGGCGGCGGGAGACGGACGATGGCAGTGGGAAAGAGCGGGCGCGGAACCTAGACGCGGGGCCGCGCGAAGGCAAGACGGGGCGAATTGTCGCGGTCAACCCTGCGTCGCTTGAAAAAGGGGACCGATCGGTCAATTTTAGGGGCGGCAATTGATCCAGCGCAAAGCGAGGGGTCAGGCCACGCGCAAACTACGCGCATAGAAGGAGTCCTCCCCCAATGACCAACATGACCAAGTTTCCCCTGATCGCCGCCGCCGCGGCCGCCCTGCTGGCCCTGGCCCAACCCGCCGCCGCCGAGGTTCCCCTGACCGCGGCCACCCACGCCGCCGCCGGCGCCTCGCAGCGCATTTCGGTGACCGGCAAGTCCTCGACCGTGGTCAGCGAAGAGCTGACCCGCGCCGCCCGCCAGGTGTGCACCGCCGCTCTCAAGAGCAGCCGTCACCCCAACTACGCTTCGTGCGTGACCGAGACCCTCGGCCAGGCCCGCGCCGACTACGCCGCCCTGCGCTCGGCCGCCACCAGCGCCGCCGAGTAAGGCCTTCCCCGCCGCGCCGCCGGGATCCCTCCCCGGCGGCGTAAGCCGCCAAAGGCAGAAAAAGGCCGGCGCGGAATTCGCGGGAAAAAAGCTCGCGGCCATGTCACGTCTGGCGCCTTCGCCTCGTCCTGTCGGGCAAACCGAGGGATCGACCATGAGCGCCGCCGACACGATCTTCGAAGATCGCCGCCCCGCCATGACGGGCCTGGCCTATCGCATGCTCGGCTCGCGGGCCGAAGCCGAGGACGTGGTTCAGGACGCCTGGCTGCGCTGGCGCGAGGTCGAGACGGCCGAGATCGGCAACCCGGCCGGCTTCCTCAACCGCGTGGTCTCGCGCCTGTGCCTAGATCGCCTGAAGTCGGCCCGCGCCCGGCGCGAGCTCTATGTCGGCGAGTGGCTGCCCGAGCCGGTGGTCGATGTCGACGAGACCTTCGGCCTGGGCGAGAACCTGACGGTGGCCTTTCTGCTGGCGCTGGAGCGCCTGACCCCGCTGGAGCGGGCCGCCTTCCTACTGCACGACGTGTTCGACACGCCTTTCGCCGAGATCGCCGCCACGCTGGACCGCTCCGAGGCCGCCGTGCGCCAGTTGGCCGCCCGGGCCCGCGAGCACGTCAAGGCCGGCAAGCCCCGCTACAAGCCCAGCGCCGATGAGGAGCGCCGCCTGACCGAGGCCTTCGTGGCCGCCGCTCTCAGCGGCGACGCGGCGACCCTGCGCGGCCTGCTGGCCAAGGACGTGGTGATGCACGCCGACGGCGGCGGCAAGGTCTCGGCGACCATGAACCCGGTGTTCGGCCTCGACAACGCCGTGCGCCTGCTGGAAGGCATCGCCCGCAAGTGGCCCCATCCGGACGGCACGACCGCGCGTCTGGCCCGCATCAACGGCCAGCCGGGGGTTGTGATGGCCCACGACGGGGTGGTGTTCCAGACCATGGGCCTGGACATCGTCGACGGCCGCATCGCCGCCGTCTACACCATGCGCAACCCCGACAAGTTGGCGCGGGTGGCTCCATAGAAGACCCCCTCCGGCCCTCTGGGCCACCTCCCCCAGAGGGGGAGGATCTGATCCGACGCCTCGCCAGCAAGATGCTCCCCCTCTGGGGGAGCTGTCGCGGAGCGACTGAGGGGGCCGGCGCGAGCCCCTAAGGCAGCGTCGCCTTGGGCAGGCTGTCCTTGGTCTCGCAGGCCATCTTGCCGGCCTTGCCGGCGGCGCCGGAGATGTCGTCGAGCTTGGCCTCCTTGCGCCAGTTCTTGGGCAGGCCCTTGTCGCCGGCGAAGTCCATGCCGAGGTCCATCCATTTGTCGGCGGCGCAGTCGAGGGCGAAGATCATGATCGGACCCTTGCCGGCCGGCCACGACTTGTAGGGCCCGCCCGCGCCCTTGCCCTCGGCGATGCGCAGGACGACGAGGCCTGAGCTTTCGTCCACTCTCAGGAAATCGGCGTCGTAATAGGTCTTGGCCTCGCCGGGGGCCGGTTTCCAGCTTTCTCCCAGGGCCGGCAAGGCCAAGCCGAGCATGGGTACGCTAAGCAAACACGCTACGAGCCGCTTCTTCATGGCGGTCCCTCCCCGTTATCGTTCGCTGGGGAGGAGGCTATGCCTGCTCAGGGACAGTCGCAAGAACGCCGTTATGCAACCTGAGAAACCCATTCCCAGGTCGTGGAAGCTAGCGGTAAGTCGGATCACCGCTCATCCGCTCGCCGCTCCCCAATCCGCCTCTCCCCGCGCAGGCGGGGATCCAAGCTGACTTTCCGGAGGAGGCGAGGCCGTGGATCACCTACGGACTCGGCTTGGATCCCCGCCTTCGCGGGGATGCTCGGTGAAAGGTGAGCTCAATCTAACGAGGATCCGTCCCCCGAGGGACAACTACGCCGAAGACCGTCAGCCCCGGGCGGCGAGCCCTTCGGCGATGGCCGCGTTGAGCGCCGCCACGGCCGCGTCCGGGCCTTCGGGATGGGACCACACCCCGCCGGAGACGGCCAGGAAGTCGGCGCCGGCGCTCGCCAGCGGCGCGGCGTTGGCGGCGGTGATGCCGCCGATGGCCACGCAGGGGACCTCCATCGTCTCCTGCCAGATCGACAGGATGTCGGGCTCGGCGACGATCGGCGCGTCCTTGGTGGTGGTCGGGAAGAAGGCCCCGAAGGCCACGTAGTCGGCCCCGGCCTCGGCGGCCTCCATGGCCAGGTGCCGGCTGTCGTGGCAGGTGACGCCGACCATGCGGTCCTTGCCCATCAGCTTGCGGGCGGTCGCATAGGGCGTATCGCCCTGCCCCACGTGCACGCCGTCGCAGTCGAGGCGGGCGGCCAGATCCGGACGGTCGTTGAGGATCACCGCCACGTCGTGGACGCGGGCGATCGGCGCCAGGGCCTCGACGGCGGCGGCCACGACGTCGTCGGGCACGTCCTTGAGGCGGATCTGCAGGGCCGCCACGTCGCCGCCCTCCAGGGCGCGGGCCAGCTGACGGCCGAAGGCGGCCAGGTCCGGCAGGGACGGCGGGGTGATGAGATAGAGGCGGCAGTCGAGCGTCATGCGCCGCCTTTACGCCGATTTGAGGCGGAGCGCGACTTTGGGGAGCTGGAAGCCGCGGAGACCCCCACCATCCAAACCGCTAGTTCCCCGCGAAGGCGGGGACCCAAGCCGACTTTCAGGATGAGGCGCGCGCCGCGAAAGGCCCGTCGCCTCAGCTTGGATCCCCGCCTTCGCGGGGATGCACGGATGAAAGGGCGAGCCTTCAGCCAACACTCCGCACCCAACCCACTCGCCTGTGACGACGCGCCGCTGCGAACTCGACTGAGAGTCAGTTGCAAACCGGTGGAAAACTGTTAGATGAGAATGACAATCATTCGGTAGGGCGTTCTTTCCTTGTACGTCTGCAATTGTAACGGCATCCGCCAGCGTGAAGTCCGCGCCGCGATCGACGCGGGCGCGACCCGGCCGGCCGACATCTTCCGCCACAAGGGCTGCCAGGCCCAGTGCGCCAAGTGCGTGTGCGAGATGCGCCAGATGATTCAGGAATCCCGCGAAGCTCTGGCTTTCGCCGCCGAATAAGGCGTCTTGCGACGCAAAGTCGCCGATTTCCAGTAACCGCGAAGCACTCTCACGCTTTTCTGTGAGGCTGCGAAACACTTGCAGACATTACTGTTGAAGCGCTTGAAAAGCAGCTTAAGGGTGCGGGCGAACTCGAACCTTAGGAGGCCGCCATGCAAGGCGATCCCGGCGTTATCCGCGTCCTCAACGCTGTGCTCACCAACGAGCTGACGGCCGTCAATCAGTACTTCCTGCATGCCCGCATGCACGACAACTGGGGCTTCAAGCGCCTCGGCCAGATCGTCTATCAAGAGTCGATCGGCGAGATGAAGCACGCCGACAAGCTGATCAACCGCATCCTCTTCCTTGAGGGCCTGCCCAACCTGCAGGACCTGCACAAGCTGAAGATCGGCGAAAACGTGCCCGAGTGCCTGGCCGCCGACCTGTCGATCGAGCTGTTCAACCGCGAACTGCTGGTCCCGGGCATCGTGCAGTGCGAGCAGGCCCGCGACTACATCAGCCGCGAACTGCTGCGCGAGATCCTCAACGACACCGAGGAGCACATCGACTACCTCGAAACCCAGCTGTCGCTGATCAAGTCGCTGGGCGAGCAGAACTACCTGCAGAGCGCCATGGGCGAACTGCCGGCGGCCTGATCCGCTTCACGAGACTTCGAAGATCGTCGAACGGCCTCCCCGCACCCGCGGGGAGGCCGTTTCGCTATTCGCAAAGCGCTTCCAGCGCAGGCCGCTCCAGCAGCTCGACGTGGCGCACGGTGGGCAGGGCGATCAGGCCTTCCTGCAGGAAGGCCGTCAGGGTGCGCGACACCGTCTCGATGGTCAGGCCCAGATAGTCGGCCATGTCCTGGCGGCTCATCGGCAGGTCGAAGGCGGCCTCGCCCTTGCGGTCGGCCAGCAGCAGCAGCAGGCCCGCCACTCGCTCGCAGGCGCTGCGGCGGCCCAGCATCAGCACGTGGTCCTGGCTGCGCTGCAGGCCGGCGATGGTCACCTGGTAGAGCTTGCGGGCCACGTCGCCGTCGCGGGCGGCCAGGTCGCTGAGCGCCCGGCGGCGGACGATGCGGACGGCGACGTCGCCGACGGCCTCGGCCGTGGTGCGGTGGATGTCGCCGGCCTCGAAGCCGAAGGCCTCGCCAGCGAAGTGGAAGGCGTCGATCTGGCGGCGGCCGTCGCGCAGCAGCCGGCCCGTGCGCACCGTGCCCTCGACCAGCTCATAGACCTGATCGGCCGCGTCGCCCTCGGCGAAGATCTCCTCGCCGGCGGCGTAGCGGATGACGCCGGCGGAGACGCCCGGCAGGGCCGGCTGGGCGGAGGCGGGCTCGAAACGGAGGGGCGACAGCATCGGAGGCTCCCGGGGAGGAAGGAGGCGGTGGGGAGACCGCCCCGTGACGCCGGCACATTCCCCCTTCTCCGCGTAGGGGTAAATTCGGGGGCCGCGCATAAGGGTTTTTGCGTAGGCGCAAATTCGGAGGGGCGACGGCAGGGTGTGGGGGAGGCAAAAAAGCCCGCCTTCCTGGGCCTTGTGCCCAGGATCCATCGTTCAGCATCCGCTGAGTGAGGCGTGCGCCCTCGGACTTTCGGCTCCCCGAAAAATCCAAATCACAGCCTGCCGCCAGCATGGATCCTGGGCACAAGGCCCAGGAAGGCATCTTCAATATATCGGGAGCCCGGCCCCTACCGCCGCGCCTTGACCATTCGCTCCAGCTCCACGGCGCGTACGGTGGTCATGCTCAGGTGGCAGCCGCCGATGTTCAGCATGTCGATGGTGCCGCCGGTCAGGTCTTCCTGGCACTCAGCGTCGCGACGCTTGATCCAGGCGCGCTGGGCGGTGCGCAGGCTGGCCTGCTGGGGCTTGGAGCGCTTGGCCATGGCCGCCTTGTAGGCGCGGTTGAGGCGGGCGTCCTGCTTCTGGAGCTCGGCGTTGGTGCAGCCGGCCATGGCCACGGTCACGCCCTTCAGGGCGTCGCCGCTGTTCAGGCAGCGGTCGTAGGCGGGCGAGTATTCCTTCTCGGGATCGATCCGTGACGGCTGTGCCAAGGCTGGCGTCGCGACCGCCAGGGCCAGCAGCAGCACGGCGGGGATCGAGCGTCGAAAGAGCATGTGGCGCGTCCTTGCGTTGCAGGACGCCCAGCATGCGCCGCGGATCACGACGGCTTCAAGGCGCGGCCGCCCTCGCCTACAGCGCCTTGCCGATGCGGTCGGCCAGGGCCGACAGGTCGCCGCCGGGCTCGTCGAACACGCCGAGATCCTCGGCGGTCAGGGTCGCGAACAGGTCCTGGGCCTCTTCCGAGGTCGACATCAGCGCGATCGCCGCCTCGGCTTCGTCGGGCGGCCAGCGGTCAAGCGCGGGTCCCAGCGCCTTCAGCCGGGCTTCGAATAGTTTCAGGTCCATAGCCACAGATCTTCTTCTGTTTCTGGAGTCGAGTCTTGAGGGTTTGCCGGCCCCGTTTCAGGAGCGAGCGCACCGCCTGTTCCGAACAGTCCATGGCGTCGGCGATTCTACCGACGTCGAGCTCTTCGAAATAGAACATGGTCAGCGCCTGGCGCTGGGTGTCGGGAAGCTTGTCGAGGGCTTTCTGAAGCGTCTTGGCGGTCTCCGTGCGTTCGAGATTGGCGAGGGCGTCGGCCTGGGCCGGCGCCTGGACTTCAGCGTCGGCCAGGCGGGTGATGACCTCCTGGGATTCCGGAACCGCCTTGCGGACCCGGCGGCGATCGATGGCCTTGTTGACGGCGATGCGGTGCAGCCAGGTCGAGAACCGGGCGTCCGGCGTCCAGCGCTCGCGAGCGCGCCAGGCGGCAATAAATGCCTCCTGGGCCGCATCCTCGGCCTCCTGAACGTCGCCCAGGACGTTGAGCGCCAGTCTCCGCACCATGCGCAGGTGCCGATCGACCAGAACCCGAAAAGCCGTCTGGTCGCCGTCGCGGCAGGCCAGGAACAGCTCCTCGTCAGAGCGCACGTCAGACAGACCAAACTCGCCCGTCGTCGCAATCGTCGCTGAATTCGCCATGGCGATTACTCGCCTCCATCGCTGTATCGCAATGTAACAGGCAAACAGCGTGCCATATATCGAATAACTACATTACTGTATTTGATCGATACATTTCCGATACTATCGGTACATTGCTATTTTTCAGAACGCAGCTCTTTGCAAAACGGGCGCAACAAGTCCAGTACGATTTGATACACATTGGACACATCTTTGCTGCGACTGGCGCGAAGCAGGCCGTCGAGCACGTATTGGTAGAATTTCCGCAACGTTGCGCCGTCCTTGCCGGCCGCCGAAAAATCCAGCGTCGTCGACAGAGCGGTCAGGATCTGGGTGGCCCGCATGGCGTGTCGGCACATTTGATCCAGCTTGCCCTGCTCATGGGCGAATTTTGCCGAGGCGATCGCGCGGTAGAGCTCCTCGTGCACGGAAGCCAGCACGTCGCGCGGGTTGGCGGTGAGGCGGCTGGAAGCCGCGTAGGCGCTGAGCGCCTGGTTAGTCGTCGTCACTGCTGTCGGCTCCCAAGATGGCTGCGATCTGCTGCTGGAGGATCTGGGCGGCGTAGAGTTCGGTCTCCATCGCCGAGTATTTCGAGATCAGCTTGGTCCGGTACGTCTCCGCGTCGTCGCGGATCTGGTCGGACTGTTCGGTGAGGTCGTCGTTGACCGTCTCCAGGCTTTCGATCCGCTGCTGGATCACGCCGTTGGAGGTGTTGGCGTAGTCGTCGATCAGGCTCGTGATCATGTTCGCGAAGCCCTGGTTGATCTCGATCGAGATCGTGCCGGAGGTCGGCGAGGCCAGGGCGAAGGACAGGCCGTCGTAGATCGAGCCCGTCGCGCCGATGATCCGGTTGCCGGAGATCGTGAACAGGCTGGAGTCGCCGTTCACCGAGACGCCGGAGATCGCCCCGTCGGTGACCGTGACCTGCATGTCGAAGTCGAACGAGACGGTGGTGTCGTTCTTCAGCAGCTTCAGATTGCTGTTGCTGCTGGTGAAGCTGGTCTCGAAGAACTTGGCCACGCTCGACAGGTCGGTGAGCAGCAGGTTGTCGAGCGTCGTCTCGTCGGTCAGTTCCAGCTGGTTGTCGGCGTTGATGGTGACGCCCAGAGCCGACAGGTCGGTCAGCTCGTCGTCCGAGCCCGCGGTCCCGCCCAGCATGTCGTTCAAGCGGCGGTTGACGTCGCGCAGGATGCTGTCGGCGAACAGCACCGCGTCGTCCGAGACCGTGCCGTCAGAGCCGACCGTCTGGTTGGTGACGACGAACGACCGCAGCGCGTTGTAGGCGGTGATGAAGTCGGTGATCGCCGTCTTGATGTCGTCGTAGTTGGCCTCGATGTCGAGGGTGATGGTCTGGCCCGAGGTGGCCTGCAGCAGCGAGATCGACAGGCCCGGAATGGTGTCGGTCAGTTCGTTGCTGTCGCTCTCGATCTCGACGCCGTCGATGGTGACGATGGCCGGCTGGGCCGCCTGCAGCACGTTGGAGAAGTCGCCGGCGCTGTCGGTCAGGCCGATGCTCTGACCGATGTCGTCGCCCGAGACGGTGGAAAGGGTGATCTCCTGGTTGGTGTCGCTGGTCGACATCACCAGGCGCGTGCCGGTCGAGCTGGCGATCAGGGTGGCGACGACGCCGGTGTCGCCGCTGACGTTGTTGATGGCGTCGGCCAGGTCCTCGACCGTCATGTCCGAGGTGACGGTGATCTGGGCGGCCGTGCCGTCGGTGGTGTTCAGCGAGAACACCCCGGCCTTGCCCAGGGCCGTGTCGGCCGTCTGGGCGGTCGAGGCGATCTTCATGGCCTTGGCCAGCTGGGTGACGGTGATCGAGTAGGAGGCTGCGACCGCGTCGGCGTCGGCGCTGACCGCGAGCACGTCCGTCGCGTCGCTGCCGTCCGAGGCGGTGAGATAGGCGCTCTTCTCGTCGAAGGCGTTGGTGGTGGTCGAGACCGAGCTGTAGGTCGTCGAGGCCAGCGACTCCATCGAGTCCGAGACCGCCTGCAGCAGCGTCTGCAGCTCCTGGTAGGAGGCGATCTTGGTCTCGTTGGTCGTGACCTTGGCGTCGATGGTGTCGGCTCGCGCGGTCTTCTGCGCGACGGCGGCCTCGATCAGCGAGTCGGTGTCGAGCCCCGAGATCGTGCCGGTCAGGTAGGTCGTCGACCCGGAGGTCGAGACGGTGCTGGTCGTCGTCATGGCGATGTCCGGAAAGTCGGCGGGAGGATCCAGAGAATCCTCCCGCCCAGTCTGCAGGACGACGCGGGCTGGCCCGCGCCGTCACGGCATGAGCCGACTACTGCAGCAACTTCAGAAGCGACTGGCTCATCGAGTTGGCCTGGCTGAGGGCCGAAATCGCTGCGCTGGTCAGGGTCTGAGCGTTGGTGAAGTTGGTCTGCTCGCTGGCGATGTCCACGTCGGTGATGGCCGACGCGGCCGATTCCAGGTTCTCGAGCGAGGTCGAGATCACGTCGCCCCGGAATTCGAAACGCGACAGGGTGGCGCCCACGTCGGCCCGCATTTTCGAGACATCCGTGATCGCCTGGTCGAGGGTGTCCATCAGCGCCGAAGCCGAGGACGAGGTGATCGAGGTGCCGTCGAGCGAAAGCGCGGCAGTGTCCGCGTCGCCCAGCTTCACCGAGATCACGTCGCTCGACGAGGTGCCGACCAGGAAGTCGACGCCGGCCGAGGAGCCGTAGTCGCTCGCGCCATCCAGAAGCGTGATGCCGTTGAAGGTGGTCGACGTCGTGATGTCGTCCACTTCCTCGAGCAGCTGCTGATACTCAGCGTCGATGTAGCTGATGTCGTCAGAGCTCGAGCTCCCCGATTGGGCCTGGGCCGTCAGGGACTTCATACGCTGCAGGATGTCGGCGATGTTGGACAGCGCGCCGTCCGCCGTGTTCAGCACCGAGGTGCCGCTGGTCACGTTGGTGGCGGCTTGGTTCAGTACGGTCACGTCGGCGTTCATGGACGTCGCGATGGCGAGGCCGGAGGCGTCGTCCTTCGCGCTGACGATCCGCGAGCCGCTCGACAGCTTCGCCAGGGATTCGCTCTGCGCGGCCGAATTGTTGTTCAGGTAGCGCAGGGCGGTGTTGGCGGCCGTGTTGGTGGAGATAACTGGCATGTTCTAGTCCGGTTCTCTGTCTGGAGTCCGCCCGGGGGAGAGTCCGGCCGGGAAGCTGTCCGCCGTTCTGACGGCCTGGCTTCGACGAGTTGAACGGGACGTCCCCCGACGATGGGGCGGATTATTTTCGAGGCGCGGTCGGAAAGCGCCGGCGGGGCCCGTGGCCCTTGCGCCGCGGCCCCTCAGACCGCCGCTGCATGCCGCCTCCTCCCGCCTCCTCCGCCGCCCCCGCCCTCTGCCCCCTCCTCCCGTCATTCCCGCCCTTGTGGCGGGAAACCCTGCTTCCGCGCGCACGTGAAGAGGAAGCGGACCGCCGGCGGTCCGCCCCATCCGCCCTTGCGGCTGACAGAGGGGTTCCCGCCACAAGGGCGGGAATGACGGGAGCAAGGGGGGCGGGAGACAGAGGGCGGGAGAGGAGCGCCCGAGGAGAAGAAGCCCGAGAAGGAAAGAGAGAGTCCGCCCCCTCCCCCGCGAGGCCGAAAACGGTCCGCGAAAAATAAACCGCCCCATCCGCGGCGGAGCCTCCGTTGAACCCATCGATCGGCGCCCAGGGCGTCGGACCGATTTCACCGGAGATCTCTCCATGACCACCGTCTCTTCGACGACGAGCACGACCAGCACCGCGAGCACGTCCAGCGCGTCGAGCACGCTGCAGCTCGGCACGACCGACTTCCTGTCGCTGCTGATGACCCAGCTGACCAACCAGAACCCGCTGGATCCGACCGATCCGACCGAGTTCACCAGCCAGCTGGCGAGCTACGCCTCGCTGGAGCAGCAGATCAGCACCAACGACACCCTGACCTCGCTGTCGGACACCATGTCGACCCTGTCCGACACGACCACCAGCATGTCGGACAACCTCTCGTCGCTGCTGACCCAGGTTCAGCTGCTGGCTTCGCAAAGCGAATAAGAGCGAGCCGAGATGAGCCTTTCCTCCGCCCTCTCCACGGCCGTCTCCGGCCTGACCGCCCAGAGCACGGCTCTGTCCGCGATCTCGGAGAACATCGCCAACGCCTCGACCACCGCCTACAAGACCTCCGAGGTCTCGTTCCAGTCGCTGGTCAGCGGCGCGATGAACTCCAACACCTCGACCAGCTCGGTGGTGGCCAAGACCAGCCAGGCGCTGAACGTCACCGGCACGATCTCGTCGACCAGCGTCTCGACCAACGTCGCCATCGACGGCTCGGGCTATTTCGTGGTCGCGGCCGATCCGGGCGACACCGGCAGCGCGCTCGTCTACAGCCGCAACGGCAGCTTCTCGACGGATTCCGACGGCTATCTGGTCAATAGCGAAGGCTATTACCTGATGGGCTACGCGACGGACTCGGATGGCAACATCCTGACGTCCAACACCAGCGACCTGACCAGCCTGTCGGCGATCAACCTCGACTCGATCAGCGGCACGGCCAAGGCCACCTCGACGGTGACCATGGCCGCCAACCTGCCGGCCGATACGGTCACCGGCGACAGCTACGACACCAGCATGGAGGTCATCGACTCCCTGGGCGTCAGCCACACCGTCGGCCAGACCTGGACCAAGACCGGCGACAACACCTGGACGCTGAGCCTGTCGGATCCGACCCTGACGTCGGACAGCTCGACCACCTCGGGCACGATCAGCCCCAGCTCGGTGACCGTCACCTTCAATTCCGACGGCAGCCTGGCCTCGACCGACCCGTCGCCCGTCGACCTGTCGATCAGCGGCTTTTCCACCGGCGCCGCCGACAGCGCCATCACGCTGGACCTGGGCGACACCGGCGGCACCGACGGCCTGACCCAGTTCGCCTCGACCTCCTCGACCCTGTCGCTGAGCCCGACCTTCGAACAGGACGGCGCCAACTACGGCGAGCTGTCGGGCATCACCATCGACGAGAGCGGCCTGGTCACGGCCAATTTCGACAACGGGGTCAGCCTGGCGATCTATCAGATCCCGGTCGCCACCTTCAGCAACCCCAACGGCCTGACCCACGTCTCGGGCACGGTCTATGACGAGAACTCGGCCGCCGGCCAGGTGCACCTGAACCTTCCGGGTCAAGGCAGCGCCGGCAGCCTGGTGGCCAGCGCCCTCGAAGGCTCGACCACCGACACGGCCACCGAGTTCAACAAGATGATCATCGCCCAGCAGGCCTATTCGGCCGCTTCGCAGGTCGTCAGCGCCACCAGCGACATGTTCGACACCCTGATCCAGGCGGTGCGGTGAGCGCCATGGGCACCATCGAACGCCTGCATACCCGCGCCCAGAAGGCGCGCCGGGACCGCGACACGCCGGTGGTCTCCTCGGTCGAGGAGGCGCGGGCCCTGGCGCGCAGCATCGCCGAGGGCCTGTCCGCCCTGTCGGACGACCAGCGCCTGCTGATGCTGTCGAACCTGCACGACGTGCAGACCGTGCTGGAAACCCGCGTCGCCGCGCTCGAGACCGACATGGCCGAGAGCCGCGAACGCATCCAGGCCGTCACGCGCGGCCTGAGCGCCACCGCCGGCTATCGCGGCAGCGTCCGGGCCCTGCGCGACCACCGCCGCCGCAAGGACTAGCGCCATGTCGCTGTCGTCGATCATCAGCTCCGCCTCGTCCGCGCTGTCCAACACGCAGATGCAGATCGCGGTGGCCAACGCCAACGTGGCCAACGCGGACGACCTGACCTACACGCGCAAGAGCGTCAGCTCGACCGCGACGACGGCGCTGAACTCGGCCTCGACGACCACGATCCAGCGGGCCGCCGACACCTATCTGGCCAAGACCGTGGTCAAGACGGCGGCCGGCGCGGGCTACGCCTCGACGATCGACAGCTACATGCAGTCCTACGACGCCGCCCTCGGCTCGGTGGACGCCGGCAGCGACCTCTCCAGCCTGCTCGACACCTTCACCAGCGCCCTGACCTCGCTGTCGGCCAGCGCCGACAGCGACACGGCCAAGGCCTCGGTGGTCTCGGCCGCCTCGTCGCTGGCGGCCGGCATCGGCGGCCTGTCGGCCTCGATCCAGGACCTGCGCACCCAGGCCAACACCGACATCTCCACGAGCGTCGACACCATCAACTCGACCCTGTCGACCCTGGCCTCGCTAAACGACCAGATCTCGTCGGTCACCGCCCAGGGCGGCGACGTCACCAACCTGCAGGACCAGCGCGACTCGGCCCTGACCACCCTGTCGGGCCTGATCGGCATCAGCAGCTACACGACGTCGGACAACAAGCTGGTGGTCTACACCACCGGCGGCGACCAGCTCCTGGGCACCACCGCGGCCAAGCTCAGCTACACAGCCTCCAGCGCGCTCGGCGCGACCAGCGTCTATCCCGACACGATCTCGGGGATCATGCTGAACGGCAAGGACATCACCGAGAGCGTCGATTCCGGCCAGCTGGGCGCGCTGATCACCCTGCGCGACGAGACCCTGGTCGACGAGCAGGCCGAGCTGGACGCCATGGCGTCGACCCTGATCTCGCAGGTCAACGCCATCACCAACGCCGGCTCGGCCGTGCCCGCTCCCACCACCCTGACCAGCGCCGGAACGGTGTCGGGCAGCGACGGCTTCTCGGCCAGCGGCACGCTGCGGGTGGCCGTGGTCAATTCCAGCGGGACCACGATCTCGACCGAGGACCTGGACCTGTCGTCCTATTCCAGCGTCGATGATCTGGTGAACGCCCTCGACGCCATCGACGGCCTGTCGGCCAGCATCGGCACGGACGGCAAGCTGACCATCACCGCCGACGACAGCGCCAACGGCGTGGCCCTGGGCGACATCGGCGCCTCGGTCGGCGACGACGCCCAGGGCGTCTCCGACTATTTCGGCTTCAACGACCTGTTCTCGGGCTCGACCGCCGCCGACATCTCGATCTCGTCGAAGCTGGCGAACGACTACAGCCTGCTGGCCACCGGCGCGCTCGACACCTCAACCACGCTGTCGGCCGGCGACCGCGCCCTGTCGACCTCCGACAGCACCACCGTCGACGCCCTGACCTCCATGCTGTCGGGGACCCTGACCTTCGCGGCGGCCGGCGACCAGCCGGCCAAGACCGTCACCCTGTCGTCCTACACCGCCAGCTTCGTCGCCGGCGCGGCGACCCTGGTTTCCGACGCCTCCTCCAGCTCCGAGACCGCCCAGGCCACCTACGAGGCGGCTGCCAGCCGGCTGCAGAACACCACCGCCGTCAATGTCGACGAGGAACTGGCCCTGCTGACGACCTACCAGTCGCAGTACGAGGCCACCGCCCAGCTCGTCTCGATGGCCAAGGAACTGTTCGAAGCCCTGATCAGCATGGTGAGCTAACCATGATCAGCCGCATCGCCACCTTCAACCACTCCAACACCATGCTGACGGCCAGCTTGAAGGTGCAGGCCAAGCTGGCCGACCAGCAGGCCCAGACCGCCTCGGGCCTGAAGTCGACCACCTATGGGGGCCTGGGCAAGGACACCGGCAGCCTGCTGCGCCTGTCCAGCCAGAGCGCGGCCCTGACGGCCGAGAACAGCGCGGCCAGCACCGCGACGGCCTATGTCAACGCCTCCTACTCGGCCCTGGGCGACATCGCCGACCTGGCCACCACCATCAAGAGCCAGCTGGCCTCGATGATGTCGAGCACGACCACCGACGCCGACACCACCGTCCAGTACGCCACCAGTTGGCTGAACGACCTGCAGGCCCTGCTCAACAGCAACTCGGCCGGGGTCTACCTGTTCTCGGGCACGGCCGGCGACGCCGCCGCCGTCGATTACAGCGACACCGACTACGACCCGACGGCCGACACCAGCGTCGCCGACACCAATTACTACCAGGGCTCCAGCGCCGGCCGCACCTTCACCACCACCGACGGCCAGACCATCAACCTGTCGGTCACCGCCGACTCCTCGGCCTTCGAGGAGCTGGCCCGCGCCCTGAAGATGGTCATCGCCTCGCCCAGCGACACCACGGTGATCTCCAGCGCCTACGACATGGTCAGCGAGGCGGTGACCGGCGTCGGCTCGCTGCAGGAGCAGGTCTCGCTGCAGGCCTCGACCCTGTCGGACCTGACCTCGCGCAACGAGGCCAAGATCGACAGCATCGACACCCTGTCGTCCAACCTCAAGGACGCCGACCTCGCCGAGACCGCCGTCCTGGCCACCCAGTACGAGACACAGCTGGAAGCCATGTACTCGATGATCAGCACCCTCTCGTCGCTGAGCCTGAGCAAGTATCTTTAGCGGGCGACAAGATGCTCCCCTTCTGGGGGAGCTGTCGCGAAGCGACTGAGGGGGCCTGCGCCGATCCCCCTCCGGCCCTCCGGGCCACCTCCCCCAGAGGGGGAGGATCGCCGCCAGAGTTGCAATCTCGCAAGAACCGGACATACGGCGGCACAATCGCACCGTCAGAAGAGCGGCCTCTCGTTTCGGAGCGCCGATGCCCCCCACTGTTTCTCCCAGCCGTCGCGGCCTGCTGGCGCTCGCCGGCGCCGTTCCCTTCGCCGCCGTCGCCGTGGGCTCGCGCCCGGCGGTCGCCGCCGAGGGCGTCTGCGCCATCACCCCGCAGGTCACGCAGGGTCCCTACTGGTTCGACCCGAAGCTGGACCGCGCCGACATCACCGAAGGCAGGAAGGGCGCGCCCGTCACCGTGGCCCTGACTGTCGTCGACGGCGCCTGCCGGCCGCTGAAGGGCGCACGGGTCGACATCTGGCACTGCGACGCGCGGGGGATCTATTCCGGCTATGAAGGCCAGGGCGACGACCACAAGACCGCAGCCAAGGGCGCGACCTTCCTGCGCGGGGCGCAGATCAGCGACAGCGCCGGCAAGGTCGCCTTCAAGACCATCTGGCCGGGCTGGTACGAAGGCCGCACCCCGCACATCCACATCAAGGCGCACCTGGACGCCCGCACCGTACTGACGGCGCAGCTGTTCGTTCCGGACGCCCTGTCGGAATATCTCTACGAGAACGTCCCGGCCTATAAGCGCCCACGCCAGCGCGACACCTTCAACCGCCACGACGGCATCGCCCTGCAAGGCGGCGAGGCCATGGTCGCCAGCGTCAAGGAAGGCAAAGACGGCTACGTCCTGGCCCTGGTGCTCGGCGTCGATCCCGCCGCCGACTGGAAGGACGACGCGGGGATGGGTGGTCCGGGCGGTGGACCGGGTGGTCCGCCTCCCGGCGGCATGGGTCCTCCTCCCGGTGGAATGGGTCCCCCTCCTGGCGGCGCGAACGGCCGCCCGCCCGGCCCGCCGCCCGGCGGCTTCCCCAATGGCCAGCAAGGCGGTTCGCCGCCCGACGGCATGGGTCCGCCGCACCACGAGGCGCTGACCGGCGAGGCGCGGCTGAAAGCGATCGTGCCGGGGCTCTGATCCTTCTCCCCTTGCGGGAGAAGGTGGCCTGCGAAGCAGGTCGGATGAGGGGTCTCTCAAACATCGAACGCCGCGACAGCCGAACAGCCGTCGCGGCGTTTTCTCGCGTGCGACCCCTCATCCGTCGCCTGCCGGCGACACCTTCTCCCGCAAGGGGAGAAGGAAAGACTTTCCGTTGTCATTTCCACACGCCATCCTCCGCCTCAAACGGCCGTTCGCGGCCCAAGGGGATGGAACGGGGTGGATATGAGCAAGACGATCTGGGCCGCGCTGGCGGTGTCCATGAGCCTGGCGGGCGCGGCCTGCGCCCAGCCGGCGCCCGCCAGTCCTCAGCCCAAGAACGACTATGGCCAGGACGCCGCCTGGCTGTGCCGGCCCGGCCGCGCCGACGCCTGCGCCCAGGACCAGACGGCCACCGTCGTCTCGGCCGACGGCGCCACCAAGGTCGAGCCGTTCAAGGCCGATCCCAAGGCCCCGATCGACTGCTTCTATGTCTATCCGACCGTGTCGACCGATCCCGGCGGCAACAGCGACATAACCATCGACCCGGCCGAGACCACGGTCGCCGAGCAGCAGGCCGCGCGCTTTGGCCAGGCCTGTCGGGTGTTCGCCCCGATGTACCGGCAGGTGACCCTAGCCGCCCTGCGCCAGGTGATGCGCGGCCAGCCCTCGCCGGGCGACGAGCAGCTTGCCTATGCCGACGTGCTCGACGCCTGGAAGGACTATCTGGCGCGCGACAACAAGGGCCGCGGCGTCGTGCTGATCGGCCACTCGCAGGGCTCGCGCCTGCTGCTGCGCCTGCTGGCCGAAGAGATCGACGGCAAGCCGGTGCAGAAGCAGTTGGTCTCGGCCCTGATCATCGGCATGAACACGCAGATCGATCCGGCGACCGATAGCTACGGCTCGATCAAGATGTGCCGCCAGCCCGGCCAGACCGGCTGCATCGTCTCCTACGTGTCGTTCCGCGCCTCCAGTCCGCCGGAGGGCGCGGCGTTCTTCGGCAAGGCCGAGGGCGGCAAGCGCGCCGCCTGCGTGAATCCGGCCGCCCTGGCCGGCGGCGAGGCGCCGCTGCACAGCTATTTCAGCGACAAGACGATCGCCGGCGCGCCGCGCAAGACGCCGTGGGTGAAGGGCAAGGACCTGACCACGACCTTCGTCAGCGTCCCCGGCCTGGTCACCGCGCAATGCGCGACCAGCGGCGCCTACGACTACCTGGCCATCAAGGTCCACGGCGACCCGGCCGACCCGCGCATCGACGACATCCCCGGCGACCTGCTGGTCATGGGCATGCCGCTGAAGGCCTGGGGCCTGCACCTGGCCGACGTGAACCTGGCGATGGGGGATCTGGTGGCGCTGGTCGAGGCGCAGGGGAAGGGCTGGAAGTAGGGTCACATCCCTCTCCCCTTGCGGGAGAGGGTGGCCTCCGAAGGAGGTCGGGTGAGGGGTCGCACGAGCAGAAACGCCGCGACGGCTTCACAGCTGTCGCGGCGTTTGACGTCTGAGAAACCCCTCATCCGTCAGCTTCGCTGACACCTTCTCCCGCAAGGGGAGAAGGATCTGTGTCATTTCCCCGTCACGCCCTTGAAGACGCCCAGGCCGAGCACCAGCACGACCAGGAAGACCACCAGGAACAGGAAGAACAGGATCTTGGCGACGCCGGCCGCGGCGCCGGCGATGCCGGTGAAGCCGAGGGCGCCGGCGACGATGGCGACCACGGCGAAGATCAGGGCCCATTTCAGCATGTGAAAGCTCCTTGCACTGGACCTGCGCTGCGCAGGCTTCAGCGCAACAACGTCGCCTTGGCGCGCGTCGTTCCTTGTCTTCGCGGGTCCGCGCCGCTAACTCCAAAGCCATGGCCTCCAAGCCCGAAAACCCGACCGAACCCTTCAAGCGCGCCCTGGCGCACGCGGCCCGCTCGCTCGCCGAGACACCGGACCTCGAGATCGTGTTTTCCGGCGAGTCGCCGGGGCTGGTCGGCAAGCGCGCCGTGCTGCCACATCCGCCGCGCGATCTCTCGGGTCCGGAAGCCGCCCGCCTGCGCGGCATGGCCGACCAGATCGCCCTGCGCCTGGCCCACCACGACCCGTCGACCCACGCCCGCTCGCGTCCTGCCGCGCCTGACGCCCAGGCGATCTACGAGTCGCTGGAGCAGGCCCGCATCGAGGCCATCGGCGCCAATGCCCTGGGCGGCGTGCGCGCCAACCTGGCCACGGTGCTGGAGACCCGGCTGGAAAAGCAGGGCCTGACCCGCGCCGTCGCCTTCGACCAGCAGTCGGCCCCGATGGCCGAGATCCTGGGCCTGATGGCCCGCGAGCGCCTGACCGGCGACGCCCCGCCCGATGGCGCGAAAGCCCTGGTCAACATCCTGCGCGCCGACATCGAGGCCAAGGCCGGCAAGGACCTGGACCGCCTGGTCGCGGCCATGGACAACCAGGCCGCCTTCGCCAAGGTCACCCGCCAGATCCTGCGCGACCTGGACCTGGGCGACGACGTCAACGACGCCACCGAGTCGTCGGACGAAGACGAGGGCGAGGACGACAAGCCGACCGACAATTCCGACGAGGACCAGGGCGAGGGCGAAGGCGAGCAGCCCGACGGCTCCTCGCAGCAGGAGAGCGAGGCCTCCGACCGCGAAAGCCAGGCCGGCGACGAGGAGATCGTCCAGTCCGAGCAGGAAGGCGAACCCGAAGACAGCGACGAAGCCCCCGACATGGGCGACGGCGCCAAGCCGGCCCGTCCCGATCCGTCGGCCGACAAGGGCGGCGAGCCGGCCTACAAGGTGTTCACCACGGCCTATGACGAGGTGGTCTCGGCCGAGGAGCTGTGCGACCCGGACGAGCTGACCCGCCTGCGGGCCTATCTCGACCAGCAGCTTTCGGCCCTTTCCAGCGTCGTCTCGCGCCTGGCCAACAAGCTGCAGCGGCGCCTGCTGGCCCAGCAGAACCGCGCCTGGACCTTCGATCTCGAGGAAGGGATGCTCGACGTCGCCCGCCTGACGCGGGTGATCATCGATCCGACCGCCCCCCTGTCGTTCAAGCAGGAGGAGGACCAGGAGTTCCGCGACACGGTCGTGACCCTGCTGATCGACAATTCCGGCTCGATGCGCGGCCGGCCGATCATGGTCGCCGCCGTCTGCGCCGACATCCTGGCGCGCACGCTCGAGCGCTGCGGCGTCAAGACCGAGGTGCTGGGCTTCACCACCCGCGCCTGGAAGGGCGGCACCAGCCGCGACGAGTGGATCAAGGCCGGCAAGCCGCCCTCGCCCGGCCGCCTGAACGACCTGCGCCACATCGTCTACAAGGCCGCCGATGCGCCCTGGAGACGAGCCCGCAAGAACCTGGGCCTGATGATGCGCGAGGGTCTCCTGAAGGAGAACATCGACGGCGAGGCGCTGATGTGGGCGCACCAGCGGATCATCGGCCGGCCCGAAGCCCGCCGCATTCTGATGGTGATTTCCGACGGCGCGCCGGTGGACGACTCCACCCTGAGCGTGAACTCGGGCCACTATCTGGAGCGGCACTTGCGGCAGGTCATCGCCGAGATCGAGGGCAAGAGCCCGGTCGAGCTGATCGCCATCGGCATCGGCCACGACGTCACCCGCTACTACCGTCGCGCCGTCACCATCGTCGACGTCGAGCAGTTGGGCGGGGTGCTGGTGGAACAGCTGGCCGCCCTGTTCGACGAGGAGCCGCGCACCGCCGCGCGCGCCCGCGGCCTGCTGCCGCCGCCGCCCACCGTCGTGCCCCAGGCTCCCAAGACCGCGCGCAAGGCTTCGGCGTGATCGGACTGCGCGGACTGCTCGCCCTTGGCCTGGCCGGTGGCATGCTGGCCCAGTGCGGACCCAAACCCGCACCGCCGCCGCCCGTCGTCACGCCCGCCGCTCCGGTGAAGGTCGGCCCCGAGATCGGCCTGACGGTCACGCCCGTGCCGCTGAACGCCTCGAACCCGAACCAGACGGCCGTCGGAAACTTCGTCTATGCGGGCGGGATCGCCATCACCAGCGCCGACACCAGCCGGCTGCACGGCCTGTCGGACCTGATCCTGACCGACGCAAACGGCGTCGAGGCCGTCAGCGATGACGGCGACCGCTTCTCGGCGCGCTTGCAGTTGGACGCTGCAGGCAGGCTGATCGGCCTGACCGACGGCAAGCTCTCGCCCCTGCTGGGCGTCGACGGCCAAGGGCTGCGCGGCAAGACCGAAGGCGACGCCGAGGGCCTGACCCGCCTGGCCAATGGCGAGCGCCTGGTAAGCTTCGAGCGCGACCACCGCATCTGGCGCTACGCCGTGGGGCCTACCGGCCTGTGGAGCCGTCCGGCCGTCGCCCCCAAGCCCGCCACCGTCTTCCCCGACAACGAGGGCATGGAGGCCCTGACCGCCTATCCGGCCGCCGGCCCCGACTCCTATCTCGTCGGCGGCGAGGAGGGCGAGGTGTGGCTGTGCCGGCTGTCGAGCAGCTGCCAGCCGATCCCGCCGCAGTCGCCGATCGACTTCACCTGGGGCCTGTCGGGCTTCACGGCCTTCGGCGGCAAGGCCCTGGCCACGCTGCACCGGGCCTATGACCCGGTGCGCGGCTGGCGCGCCCAGGTGCGCTTCATCGCCGACCCGATGACCCCGGCCAACAAGCAGTACCCGCTGGCCAGCCTGACGCTGGAAGGCGCCCTGACCCGCGACAACTTCGAGGGCATCGCCCTGGCCGCCGGCCCGAACGGCGCGACCCGGGTCTATCTGCTGTCGGACGACAACGGCGGCGAGATGAACCAGCGCACCCTGCTGCTGGCCTTCGACTGGACGCCGCCCCCGCCCGCGCCGCCGGCCCCGACGCCGCCGCCGAGGAAGAAGCGCCGCTGAGGTCGGCTTGGCCGGGGCGGACATCGCCAACGCCCGTACTTTCTCCGAGCATCCCCGCGAAGGCGGGGATCCAAGCCGAGCCCGCAGATGATCCGCGGCCGCGCTTCATCCTGGAAGTCAGCTTGGGTCCCCGCCTTCGCGGGGAAGATCGGAGTTTTGGGGCAAGGCGGCGTCCTGACGCCGACAGCAGCGCCTAACTCAAAAAAGAAAGCCGCCACGCTGGGAGCGTCGGCGGCTTTTGAGTTGGGGAGAAGCTCGGGGGAGACGGCGCCAGCGCCCCCTCCCCCGCCAAAGCGTCGTCAGAAGTCCATGGTCAGGCCCACGAACATCGTGCGGCCCATGGGGTCGTAGACGCCGGGATAGGTGTTGCCGTTGCCGAACGAGGACAGCAGGCCCGCGGCGATCACCGGCGGATCCTTGTCGAAGGCGTTGTTGATCCCGCCGCGCAGGGTCAACTGCTCGCGGACCTTCCAGGTGCCCGCGAAGTCCAGGTAGTTGTACGCCTTGATCTTGCGGTTGATCTCGACGTAGTCGCCCTGCAGGAACGGGTTGCTGTCGTTGCTGGAGAGGTCGGCCGAGCCGAAATAGCGCCAGTTGGCCGACAGCGAGGCGGCGATCCAGGGCAGGTTCCAGGTGGCCCGCATCTGGTGGCGCCAGGCCGGGTTGGGCTGGCCGCAGGTCGGACCGAACAGCCCCTTGCAGTTATAGGCGCCCAGGCCCGGCAGCTGCTCGATCTTGCGGCTGTTGAGGTAGGTGCCGACGAAGCTGAAGTCGACGTCGCCGTAATTGCCCAGCGACGACAGGTCGAGGCGGTAGTTGCCCGTCACGTCCAGGCCCGAGGTCTGCAGGAAGCCGGTGTTCTGGTTGGTGGCGATGATGTAGCCGCGCTCGCCGAACAGCACGCCCGAGGTCGGGTCGCGGTGGAACAGGCTGCAGAAGTACGGATTGCTGGTCTGGACGCACTGGTTGATGACGGTCGGGGCGTCGACCGCGCCGATGTATTGGTCGACATAGATGTCGAAGTAGTCGAGCGACATCGAGAAGCCCGGCAGGAAGCTGGGGGTCAGCACGACGCCGGCGGTGCGGGTGTCGGCCACTTCCGGCTTCAGGTTCGGGTTGCCGCCGCCCTGGGTGACGCAGGTCTCGGCCGGACAGTCGGGGATCTTGCCGTACTGGGCGGCGGTGACGCCGGTCAAGGCGCAGGCCGCGGCGCTGGCCTTGGGCGTCGGACCCGAACACGGATCCACCGCCGCGACATTGCCCAGGCCCTGCGGCGCGTAGAGCTCGCTGATGTTGGCGGCCCGGACGGCGCGGTTGTAGCTGGCGCGGAACCGCACGTCGGAGGTCGGGGCGTATTGCAGCTCGACCTTGTAGGTCGAGACCCGGTCGTCGAGGTAGTCGTACTTCGAGGTGCGGTAGCCGGCGTTCAGCGATAGCGCCTTGATGAACGGCGCGTCCTGCACCAGCGGCAGGTCGACCTCGCCATAGAGCTCGCTGACGCTGAAGGCGCCGCTGCTTTCCTTGGTGCCGGCGGCCTGGGCCAGGGCGTCGGCCTCGAACTTCAGCTCCTCGCGGCGGTGCTCGACGCCGAGCGCCAGGGCCGCGCCGTCTTCGGCCCACGGGGTCTTGAGACCGTACTGGCCA
The DNA here is from genome assembly GCF_057586355.1 of Caulobacter sp. SRI_008. NCBI lineage: Bacteria > Pseudomonadati > Pseudomonadota > Alphaproteobacteria > Caulobacterales > Caulobacteraceae > Caulobacter > Caulobacter sp. SRI_008. The sequence continues at coordinate 73,722 of NZ_JBYCZS010000004.1, read as the reverse complement.
AGGTCGCCGTTCAGCGAGGCGCTGAGCACCTTCTCGCGCTGGACGCCGTGGGTGAAGGTCGGGGCGTAGAGGTACTTGTAGGCCGCCGCGCTGAGGCCCTGGTACTTGAAGACGTCGATCGGCACGCAGTTGGGATCGGTGCCGTCGACCACCGACTTGCAGGTCGGGGTCCCGCCGACATTGACCACCTGCAGGGCCTTCATCGCCTTGGCGTTGTCGACGTTGTTCTTGTAGCTCTCGTCGAGGATGACGGTCGAGAACAGGAAGCTGGCGTCGTAGCTCCAGCCCTGGGCGAGCTTGCCGCGCAGCCCGGCGTTGATGCGATAGTCGGTGTGGCGCAGGTCGTCGCGGCGGGGCGAGCTGCCCGGGCCGGTCAGGCGATAGCCGATGAACGTGTCCTGGCTGACGCTGGTCCCGGCCGCCGAACCGCACAGGGTGGCGGCCTGCGAGGCCGACATCAGCGGGTTGTCGCAGTTGATCTTGAACGTCGTGCCCTGGAACAGCGCCGACGGCGCGGCCTGCGAGAAGGTGTGGTCGTCCATGAACATCAGGCTGCCGTAGGCCTCGACCGCCGGGCTGATCTCATAGTGCGCGAAGGCGCCCGCCGTGTAGCGGGAGTCCGAGCGCTGGATGTAGTTGGTGGGCGCGTAGTTGTAGAGGAACGAGCTGTTGTACGGGACCCAGGTCTTGTTCCCGTCTTTGGTGTTGTTCAGCGTCTGACCGGCGTTGGGGCCGCTGAGCAGGGTGAACAGGCCGTACTCGTTGTTGCTGGAGCCGCCGCAGACCAAGGCGTTGCTGTTGGTTCCCGTCAGGTTCAGACCGCAGGCCGAATAGTCGCGGCTGTCCTGGGTGACCGGCTTCATCTCGCGATAGCCGACATAGAAGGTGACGTTGCCCTTGCCGCTGGGCGCGTTCATGCCGATGGCCAGGTTGACGTCGATCTTCTCGCCGTCGGTGACGTGCTTGGAGGGCAGCTTGTAGTTGGCCTGGCTGATCAGCGAGCGCGGATAGTCGGCGTCGTTGGTGTGCTGGGCCAGGCTGTACTGGGCGTCCAGGCGCAGGCCGTCGAGGTTCTTGCGCAGAATGAAGTTGACCACGCCCGACACCGCGTCCGAGCCGTAGACCGCCGAGGCGCCGCCGGTGACCACGTCGACCCGGTCGACCAGGGCGCTGGGAATGAAGTTCACGTCCGCGGCCTCGGTCGGCAGCATCCGCTGGCCATCGACCAGCACCAGCACGCGGCTGGAGCCCATGTTGCGCAGGTTCACCCGCGCCGTGCCGTCCGAACCGTTGGAGCCGTTCTCGTTGGAGTCGGCGGTGAACTGCGGCAGGCGGTTCAGCACGCTGTCGATCGAGGTCGCGCCTTGCAGCTTGACCTCGTCGCCGCCGACCACGGTCATCGGGCTGGCCGAGACCAGATTGGGCCGCTTGATCCGCGAGCCCGTCACCACCACGGCGTCGACCGTCGAGGCTTCCTCGGCGCTCGCGGGCGCTTGAGCTGTGGTCTGAGCCGAGGCGAGCGGAGCCGCCGCCAGCCCGGAGAGCAAGGCGATCGCCGCCGCTCCCCCATACGCCCTGAGGCGCTCTTTCTTGGTCCGCATCGCAGTCCCTCCTCGCTGCGCGCGATCTGAGTCCGTCGCGCCTTGGCGCAGAGAGGCACATTGTTACGATTTATGTCAAATATCTTATACGATATAAATATTACAATGTTCGCGTTGCTGAGCGGACACCCATCGGGGCGCCCTGGAGGCTTCGACCTCGATGCGCGGCGTCGCGAAGGACGGCCGCCCCAAGCTGCGGCGCAGGGGTAGGCCAAACCCTCACCGCAGCGCAGCATAAAGGGATAATTTCACCTGAAACTAACGCGTTTTGGGTGCTCATTTGCCGTACATCATGCCTTTCCGGCACGCAGCGTTCGTCGGCGTCGTAAAAATTTGACGCCCGAAGTCAAAAATCCGCTTGGAATGACAGCGTTGTCACTGTATTTAGAAGGGGACGGCGACGAACTGGCGAGATCCGGTCGGCCGTCAGAGGAACGCATCGGGAGGAGGTTGACCCCAACCCCCTTTCCGGAATCAAGATCATGCAACGTGTGTTTGTTCTGGCCGCTTCGGCCATCGCTCTCCTGAGCGCCCCCGCCGCTTTCGCCGGCGAAGTCACCGTGAAGGTCGCCGGCCGCACCACCGCCGCCGTGCACGCCGACATCGTCAAGGCCGCCACCTCGGTGTGCAAGGAAGACACGGACTCGACCACCTACGGCGCCGACGTCCTGCCCTACTGCATCCGCGATGTGACCCGCGCCGCCGTGGAAAAGGTCGGCAGCACGACCCTGACCGCCTACGACAAGACCCAATGGCGCCCGAACGGTCTGATCAAGACCGCCTCGGCCCGCTAAGCGGACCACCGCTTAAGCCCCATCGGGACCAGAGCCCGCGGAGCCCCCGCTCCGCGGGCTTTTGCTTGCCTGGCGGTCAGCCCATGACACCGGTAACAAGCGCGTGAAATCAAACACTTCGCCTGTCGGTTGCGAGAATATAATCGTTGATAACTGATCGGCAGTGAGCTACAGCTTTCATCCGGTGACAGAGCGGGCGAGATCCTGGACCAGTCACCAGAGGAACGCGTCGGGAAGCGATCGCTTCAACCGCCTTTGACAGGCACCCGACTGGAATCCGTCAGATGATCCGCTCCGCCGCTCTCGCTCTCTCCGCCCTGGCCCTGCTGGCCGCCGCTCCGGCCGGCGCCGCCGAAGTCCGCGTCAAGGTCGCCGGCCGCGCCGCCGCCGACGTCCGCGCCGACATCGTCAAGGCCGCCTCGACCGTCTGCTGGCAGGACGTCCGCGGCGAGTCGCTGGCCATGTACCTGTACCCGGCCTGCGTGCGCTCGTCGGTGAACGACGCCGTGTCCAAGCTCGCCAACCCCGAGCTGACCGCCTACAATGCCGCCAACCCGGCCAAGGCCCTGGAACTGGCCGCCCGCTAAGGCGACCAGCCTCCCAAGGCTTCAGAAGCCGCCGTCGCCCCGCGACGGCGGCTTTTTGCTGCACGCTCGACGGCCGCCTTAACCATGCTCGGTCAGGCCTGCTTAAGGCTTGCGGACCAGATTACGCTGCAGCCTGGAAGGGAGTCGCCGTGCAGGTTTCCACCGCCAACGCCGCCCGCTACACCCCGCCGCGCCCCGTCGCGTCTGGCGAGGCCGCGACGCCGATCGTCGACCTGACCCAGCTGGCGGTCGCGCAGACCAACGCCAAGGCCACGGCCGCCGCCGGCGCCGCCCTCGGCCAGGCCACCGGCGAACTGACCGGCACGCTGGTCAACATCTCGGCCTGATCCCAACTCCTCCACGCGCCCTACAAACCGCAAGATCGGTCGAGCACGATCCGACGGCCGGCGGCTAACTGGCCGCGCCACGGAGACGGGGGACGATGAAGGCGGCGCTCGAAAACTACACAGCCCGGATGCAGCGGGTGCTGGACCATATCGACCAGCATCTGGACGGCGAGCTGGACCTGGAGACGGTGAGCCGCGTGGCCGCCTTCTCCAAATTCCACTTCCATCGGCAGTTCATGGCGACCTTCGGGTTGTCGGTGCACAGCTATGTCCAGCTCGCCCGCCTGAAGCGCGCGTCGCGCCAGCTGGTCGCCAAGGACGCCCAGAGCGTCACGGAGATCGCGCTGGACGCCGGCTATGACGCGCCGGACGCCTTCGCCCGCGCCTTTCGGCGCAGGTTCAAGCAGTCGCCCTCCTCGTTCCGCAAGGCGCCCGACTGGGCGCCGTGGCTTGCGGCCTTCGGGCCGATGGACAACGCCAGGAGCAAGCTGATGCCGACCATCTACGACCAAGACCAGGTGACGATCCGCGACCTGCCGCCCACCCCGGTGGCGATCATGGAGCATCGCGGCGACCGGGCGCTGCTCGGCGCCTCGATCGAGCGGTTCATCGCCTGGCGCAAGGCCGCCGGCCTGTCGCCGGAGACCAACCCGACCTTCAACATCTTCCGGTCGGAACGGATTCCCGAGAACCCGGACGACTACAGCATGGACCTGTGCATCGGGACCGACCGGCCGATCGATCCCGACGACGAACTGATGAAGGCCGGCGTGATTCCCGGCGGGCGCTGCGCGGTGCTGCGGGTGCTGCACGACACCCACAATCTGGAGCCCGCCGCGCTCTATCTCTATCGCGAGTGGCTGCCGGCCAGCGGCGAGGAGGCGCGGGACTTTCCGATCTACTGCCAGCGGCACTTCTCGTTCCCGCCCAACGCGCCGGTGCATGAGGTGGTCGTCGAGCTGTTCCTGCCATTGGAATAGCGTCTGCGGACGGCGGCCCTGTCAGGGTCGCCGTCTCCCACCGATCGCCAAACGCGAAAAAGCCCGCCAGGCGAACCTGGCGGGCTTTTCGTACGGCCCCGGAGGACCGAAAGACTTAGGCGGCGGCGGCTTGCGCGGCGGCCTTGGCCTTGGCCTTGACCTGAGCCTTGATCTTCAGGGCGCGCGGCGACAGCTGCTCGTCCTTGGCGCCCAGCAGGAACACGTCCAGGCCGCCCTTGAAGTCGAGGGTGCGCAGGGCGGCGTTGCTGATACGCAGCTTGAAAGTCTGACCCAGCGAGTCCGACTGCAGCGAAGCAGGCGACAGAGCCGGCAGGAAGCGGCGCTTGGTCTTGATGTTCGAGTGGCTCACGTTGTGGCCGATCATCGGACCGACGCCCGTGAGTTCGCAACGGCGCGACATGACGAGTACCTTGGGCTAGGCGAAGCCGAAGGCCCCGCGAACATAATGTCAGGCGCGCTTCCGAACCGAGGTCCGCCGCGCGAGAGGGGGCGATATAGGCGATGGAGCCTTGCGGAGTCAAGGCGGCAAAGCCTCGGGCCTCGCCATCACCCCGCCTTCAAGCGCGGTTCATCTGATACTTCCTATATGCACGGCCATGAAGGAGTTCCACAGCATGCGTCCGACCGCCCTCGCCGTCTCCGCTCTCGCCGCTTCCCTGGCCGCCCTGGCCGTGGGATTCGCCGCGACCGCACCGGCGAGCGCCGCCGCGCCGAAGACGACGATTCTGCCCGGCCACTGGGAATACAGCTACCGCATCGGCATCATCCCGGTCGGCAGCGAGGACAAGTGCATAAAGCCGGCCGACGCCGCCCAGTTCTCCAAGGGCATCTGCACCCGTCGCTACAAGTGCGACTACACGACCAACCAGGTCGATGACGGCAGGATCCAGCTGAAGGGAACCTGGACCGACAAGAAGGGCCGCGCGGCCCCGGTCAACGCCAAGGGGACCTACACCCCCGAGAGCTTCAAGCTCGACATCAAGCTGAAGACGGTCGACGGCCTGCCCCTGGCCGGCGTCATGAACGCCAAGCGCCTGTCGGCCACCTGCCCTGCCGACGCAAAGTAGGGCCTACGCGGACACGCCCCGGACCGACATCCACGACACTATATACCGAGCATCCCCGCGAAGGCGGGGATCCAAGCCGAATCCGTGGATCGCCCACGGCCGCGCCACGCCCCGAGAGCCCGCTTGGGGGTCCCCGCCTTCGCGGGGAACAACGGACGTTAGGGACAGGCAAGCAAAGCCCCCTCGCCGAACGCCGTTGTGGTTAATCGCCGTTAAGCTACAATAGCTTGTAGGGAACAAATCCCGAATCGGACCGAGTCAGCGATTCGGTCCTGATTCGTTTCGCGCGCGTTCCCGCCCTTCAAGCCTTGCCGTTAACTTGGCTGTGGACGCGCGGCACTTACCCCCAAGCATCCATCGCAATCCGCCCGATCGGCGCAACCTTTCGGCGCGCGTCGGCGCGGCTCACCCTACGCGATTGACAGCGCCCCGAACCCAGCCAAGGCTCCGGCCACGCCAAGCACCAGAGCGGCGGGGGACAGATGCGCGAAGAACGGGAAGACACCACCGAGTACCTCGTGGTGGTGAACCACGAGGAGCAGTACTCGATCTGGCCGGTCGGCCGCGAACTGCCCTTGGGCTGGAACGAGGCGGGCTTTCGCGGGACCAAGGCCGCCTGCCTGCAGCATATCCAGGAAGTCTGGACCGACATGCGCCCGCTGAGCCTGCGGCGGGCCATGGAAGGCCAGGGCTGAAATCGCGAAGGCGGCGCGGCCTACTCGGCCGCCGTCTTCACCGCGACGGCTTCCAGCGCCTCGCCCACGGTCGGGGACTGGCCCTCGTGGATCACGCGCGACAGGTCGCGGCCATCGACCACCTGGCCGCAGGCCTCGCAGGCCAGCTTGGGGTGGAAGTCGCAGCCGCAGGCCTTGTGCACGAAGCGGACGGGGCCATTGCCCACGCCGTAGACGTGGCGGTCGCCCCACTCGGCCATGGTCAGCAGCACGGCCGACAGGTCGCGCCCCTTGGCGGTCAGCACATATTCATGGCGCGGCGGCCGCTCGGAATAGCGGCGGGTCTCCATCACCCCGTGACCGACCAGGCTCTTGAGCCGGGCGGCCAGCACGTTGCGGGCCACGCCCAGGCGATCCTGCCACTGCTCGAACCGCCGCACGCCCTGGAAGGCGTCGCGCAGGATCAGCAGGGTCCAGGGATCGCCGACGACCTCGAGGGTGGCGGCGATGGCGCAGCGTTGGTGACTGTAATCGGCGGTGCGACCCATACGGAGGAAAGTGCGGCGTTCCGCGAGGGAATGCAAGGGCCGTTGCTTTTGAGTACGAACCAGAGTAGGTTTCTAATCGCAATTGACTCTCTCGGTTCATTGCTCGACTGACCGGCCGACGACGGGAGCCGCCCTTCCGCCGCCGGCCGCTTCTTGCTCCGGGAAAGATTCCGGCAAGACGCTTGCGCAAGCGCGCCGATCCGGGGCCTATTCCGCCGCAAAACAAACCTATCGGGAGCTCAACCATGTCCAAGCACGCCGATCCGGTGGTGATCGCCGGCTTCGCCCGTACGCCGATGGGCGGCTTCCAGGGCGCGCTGGGCGGGGTGAAGGCCACGGAGCTGGGCGCGACCGCCGTCAAGGCGGCGCTCGAGCGCGCGGGGCTCTCGGGCGACAAGGTCGACCAGATCATCATGGGCTGCGTGCTGCCGGCCGGCCTGGGCCAGGCTCCCGCCCGCCAAGCGGCCCTGGGCGCTGGCCTGCCCAAGTCGGTCGAGGCCACGACCGTCAACAAGATGTGCGGCAGCGGCATGCAGGCCGCGATCATGGCCCACGACGCCCTGCTGGCCGGCAGCGCCGACGTCGTCGTGGCCGGCGGCATGGAGAGTATGACGCTCGCGCCCTACCTGATGGCCAAGCACCGCGGCGGGGCCCGCATCGGCCACGACCAGATCTGGGACTCCATGTACCTGGACGGCCTGGAGGACGCCTATTCCCCCGGCAAGCTGATGGGCGCCTTCGCCGAGGACACCGCCGCCGACTACCAGTTCACCCGCGAGGCGATGGACGACTACGCCACGCGCGGACTTCTCAAGGCCAAGGCCGCCGTCGAGGGCGGAGCCTTCGCCGCCGAGATCGCGCCGGTAACGGTGACCACCCGCAAGGGCGTCGAGACCATCGACAAGGACGAACAGCCGCTGAAGGCCGATCCGGCCAAGATCCCCACCCTGCGTCCGGCCTTCTCCCGCGACGGATCGATCACGGCGGCCAACTCGTCGTCGATCAGCGACGGCGCCGCAGCCCTGGTCATGACCCGCAAGAGCATCGCCGAGGCGCTGGGCCTGACGGTGGTCGCCACCGTCGTCAGCCACGCCGCCCACGCCCATGAGCCCGGCCTCTTCACCACCGCCCCGGTGCCGGCCATGAGGAAGGCCCTGGCCCGCGCCGGCTGGAGCGTCGACGACGTCGACCTGTTCGAGGTCAACGAGGCCTTCGCCGTCGTGGCCATGATCGCCCAGAAGGAACTGGGCATCCCGGACGACAAGCTGAACGTCAACGGCGGCGCCTGCGCCCTGGGGCACCCCATCGGCGCATCCGGCGCCCGCATCCTGTGCACCCTGATTTCGGCCCTGCAGGCCCGCAAGGCCAAGCGCGGCCTGGCCTCGCTGTGCATCGGCGGCGGAGAGGCCACGGCCATGGCCATCGAGCTCGCCTAAAATCTGCCCAATCCGCGGCATTAAGGCCCGTCGCGCGGCAAGACCTTGCGCGGCGGGCCCGCAAGCGTTACCTGTTTAGTGCAAGCCTACTGGAACCCTTCCGACCTCATGCTGTCGAACCTCACCACCATCGTGCTGTTTACGACTGGCCTCACCGCCGGCGTCGCGATGTGGTGCGCCATGATGTCGAAGATTACCCAGATTAAAACCGTGCCGGTACGGACGGGGCAAAGACGGCGCGCAGACTAGGGAACAAGGGTTCCCCAGAAACCAAGCCGAAGGATCGCAAGATCTGAAAAAGCCCCGCCTCCGAAAGGAGCGGGGCTTTTTCGTTGCGCGATCCGACGGTCCTTCAAAAACTCAAAGGATCTTCGACCATGAGCTACCTGCCTTCCCCACCAGCCTTCCACAGCGACCATGACGGCGTCACGGTCCACCAGCTGTTCCTCTGCGCCCAGGACGCCCCCAGCGCGCTGGACGCCGTGCGCCAGAGCCTGGCCGACAGCGGCGCCGAGCTGTGCAACCTGTCCCTGAAGCCCGTCGGCCAGCTGGTCGAGGCCTCCCTGCGCGTGCGCCACCTGGGCGACCAGGCCGCCCGCCTCCTCGCCCGCGACCTGGCCGCCTGGCCCGGCGTCAACTCGGCCAGCGTGGAACATCAGTGGGTGCGGCCTTGAGCGAACTTGGGAGTCTCGAAGCGGACGTAGACAAACGCCGCCTCTTCCTCGTGACCGCTGAAGACACGCCCGACGCCCTGATGCGGGTGCTGGGCGTGGCCAGCGTGCAGCAGGTTCGCCTGCGCGTCCTGACCGCCCAGCCCGAGGGCGCCGACATCGCCATCCGCCTGGAAATCGACGACCAGGGCGACGACCGGGCCCACACGCTCGCGGCGCGCCTGGCGGCGGTTCCGGCGGTGCGCGGCGTCGGCCACGGTTGGCGGTAGGCTCGTTCAAAACCTTTCGGCCCGCTCGGCCGTATCTATGGACGACGCCTCGAAAGGACCGCCCATGCTTCGCCGCCTCCTGCTGCTGATCGCCCTCGCGACCGCCCTCCCCGCCGCCGCCCTGGCGGCGCCGACCAAGACCGCTGTCTTCGCCGGCGGCTGCTTCTGGTGCATGGAGAACGACATGCGGGGCATTCCCGGCGTCGTGAAGGTCGAGAGCGGCTACACCGGCGGCCACGTAAAGAACCCGACCTATCGCGACGTGACCAGCGAGCGCAGCGGCCACTACGAGGCCGTCCGCGTCACCTACGATCCGGCGAAACTGCCCTACGCCTTTCTGCTGCAGCGCTATTGGAAGCTGGTCGATCCGACCGACGACGAAGGCCAGTTCTGCGACCGCGGCCCCTCCTATCGCCCCGCCGTCTTCGCCGACGCCGAGCAACGCCCCGCCGCCGAGCGCTCGCGCGCCGAGGCCGCCAAGCGCCTGAAGACCGGCGTGATGAAGGCCCAGATCCTGCCGCTGCAAACCTTCTGGCCGGCCGAGGCCTATCACCGCGACTACGCCAGGAACAATTCGGTCGAGTATCACCTCTACCGCACGGGGTGTGGGCGGGATCGGCGGTTGGCGCAGGTGTGGGGGAAATAGCCGCTGCGCGGCCCCCTCAGTCGCTCCGCGACAGCTCCCCCAGAGGGGGAGCATCTGCTTAGCTAGATCCTCCCCCTCTGGGGGAGGTGGCCCAGAGGGCCGGAGGGGGTTTGCGCCGCCCCTGATATTACACCCATAATCTCTCGACTTTCCCGCGCAGCCGTGAAACCGTGGCCGCAAAGAGAGTAGGGAGACGTCGCGCCGATGCTTCGGGCCGCCTTGTTCGCCACCGTCTGCGTGGCCGCCGCTTCCACCGCAGTCGCCCAGACCGCTCCTGTCCAGACCGCATCCCCACCGAAGGTCTCGGTCACCATCTACAACAACAATCTCGCCCTGGTTCAGGACCAGCGGACGATCGACGTCTCCGCCGGCCGCCAGCGGCTGGAGTTCAAGGACGTCTCGGCCGCCATCCGGCCCGAGACCGTCAGCCTGTCCTCGCCCAACCTGGGCGTAGTCGAGCAGAACTTCGACTACGACCTGCTGACCCCCGACAAGCTGATGGAGAAGGCGGTCGGGCGGCAGATCAAGATCGTCCGGACCAATCCCGGCGACGGCAAGGAGACCACCGAGACCGCCACGGTGCTGGCCGCCAACGAGGGCGTGGTGCTGAAGATCGGCGACCGCATCGAGGTGCTGCGTGACGACGGCGTGCCCACCCGGGTGATCTTCGACAAGGTGCCCGAGACCCTGCGCGCCCGCCCGACCCTGTCGGTGACGGTCAACGCCGACAAGGCCGGCCCCACGCCCGTGACGCTCAGCTACCTGACCTCGGGCCTGTCGTGGGCGGCCGACTACGTCGCCCTGTTCGACGAGAAGAAGAACGCGCTGGACCTGCAGGGCTGGATCACCCTGCGCAACAATTCCGGCACGGCCTTCGACAACGCCCAGACCCAGCTGGTGGCGGGCAACGTCAACCAGTTCAACGGCGGCGGATCGTCGGTGCGCGGCTCGGTCTCGGCCGGGACCGAGAGCAGCGGCCGCGAGCGCATCGCCGACTACTACATCTACCCCCTGCCCGAGCGCACCACGATCGCGGCCAACCAGAACAAGCAGGTCGGCTTCCTTAGCGCCCAGGCCGTGCCGGCGCAGAAGGTCTACGAGGTGCGTGAATACGGCTTCTCCAGCGACGAGAACCCGCAGAAGGCCATCACCGCCATCCAGTTCAGCAATTCCAAGCTCAAGGGCCTGGGCGACCAGCTGCCGGCCGGGACGATGCGCGTCTACATGCGCGACCAGGCGGGCGATCCGAAGTTCATCGGCGAGAACCAGATCGGCCACACCTCGGCGGGCTCGGAACTGTCGATCAAGACCGGCGAGGCCTTCGACGTCTCCAGCCAGGCCACCCTGGTCTCGCAGGAAAAGCTCTCCAAGACCCGCTCGCGCTACGTCATGAAGTACGTGGTCCGCAACGCCCGGCCAGACGCCGTGACGGTGGAGCTGCGCCAGGCCGGCCTGCTGCGCGACGGCAAGGTCAGCGACGAGAGCCTGCCCAGCCGCCGCATCGACGCCCGCACCCTGGGCTGGAGCGTGCCCGTCCCCGCCAACGGCGAGACCGTCCTGACCTTCACGGTGGACAACGGCTGGTGACGGCGAGCCCGATCCGCAGGGAACCTCCCCCTGTGGGGGAGGTGTCGCCGAAGGCGACGGTGGGGGGAGCACCCGCAGGCCTTGCCACGCCCCCCACCGGTCGCTTCGCGACCGCCTCCCCCATGGGGGGAGGTTCCTTGGTCGTGCGAACCGCCCTCGCCGCCCTCGCCTTGCTCTGCACGCCCCTCGCCGCCCGCGCCGACACCATCCCCTCCGCCGCCCCGGAAGCGGTCGCCGTCACCCTCTATCGCGACGGCCAAGGGCCGGTGCAGACCCTGTCGCCCTGGGAAAAGCAGCGGGCCGCCGAACAGGGGCTGGTGATGGTCAGCGAGACCCGCACGGTCGAGTTGCCGGCCGGCCGCCACGTGCTGCGCTTCGACGGCGTCGCCGAGGGCCTGATCCCACAGAGCGCGGCCATCGAGGGCCTGCCGCAGGGCGCGGTCGAGCGCAATTACGACTACGCCCTGCTCAGCCCCGGCACCCTGGTCGAGCGCTCTCTCGACCAGCCGGTCAAGGTGGTGCGCACCAATCGCGAGACCGGCCGCCAGGTCACGGTCGACGCCACCCTGATCCAGGGCCCTGATGGGCTGATGGTCCGCACCGCCGACGGGGTCGAGGCCCTGGGCTGCTCCGGCGGCCCCGAGCGCCTGGTGTTCGAGCGCGCGCCCGACGGCCTCTCCAGCAAGCCGACCCTGTCGGCCCTGGTCGACGTGCCCACCGGCGGCAGTTACCGCCTGACCCTGACCTACCTGGCCATCGGCGTGAACTGGCAGGCCGACTACGTCGCCACCCTCAATCCCGACGGCAAGACGCTGGACCTGCTGGGCTGGCTGACCGTGATGAACAGCTCCGGCTCGACCTTCGCCGACGCCCCGACCCAGTTGGTGGCCGGCAAGCTGTCACGCGTGCCGGTCAACACGCCCAGGCCGCGCGTGGTCCGCGCCAGCCGCGCCTGCTGGCCGATGGACACCACGACCCACGGCGCGCCGCCGCCACCGCCGCCTCCCCCACCGCCGCCGCCTCCCCCGCCGATGGCCGCGCCGGTCATGATGTCCGCCAACCGCGCCGTCGAGGAGTCGGTCGTGGTCAGCGGCGCCCGCAAGCGCGCCTTGGCCGAACAGTCCGACCTCGGCGACTACAAGCTCTACACCCTGCCCGAGCCGGTCACCGTGGCCGCCCGCCAGACCAAGCAGATGGCCTTCCTCGACCTGAAGGACGTTCGCTACCAGCGGCTCTATGTCGTGCCGGTCAGCCCCTGGAACGACTACGCGGACGACGACGAGACCGACGCCCCGCAGGTGGTGCTGCGCCTCGACAACAAGGCCGCTGAGGGCCTGGGCAAGCCCCTGCCCTCCGGCGCCCTGTCGGTGATGGAGACGGTCGGCGGCCTGCCGACCTTCGCCGGCGAGCAGGCCGTGCGCGACGTCGCCGTGGGCGAGCCCGCCGACCTCGTCATCGGCCAGGGCATGGACGTCCGCGCCCGCCCGCGCCTGGTGGAGGACAAGCGCTCGGGCAAGACCATGGTCCGCCGCACCTACGAGGTCGACCTGGCCAACGACAAGTCGATCCCGGTCACCTTCGAGATCCGCCACGACCCGGACGTCGAGTTCTTCAAGGTGGTGTCCGAGCCTGCCAAGCACGACATCCGCCAGGGCCGGGTCGCCTGGCGCGTGACCCTGGCCCCTGGCGAGACCCGCCTCTTCCGCTACGTCGTGCGGCACGCGGGCTGACGCCAAGGCGGGCGACGCGACTTCGTCAAGAAGCCCGGCTAGGCTTGCTCGCAGGACCAGAACCGCGGAGGCGCGCATGAAGAAGCCCGTGATCGAGACCCTGCTGGAGCGCGGCCTGTTCGCCTCGCGCTGGCTGATGGCCCCGTTCTATGTCGGCCTGGTGGTCGCCCTGGCGGCGCTGATCGTGGTGTTCTTCCAGGAGCTGTTCCACGAACTGCCCAACGTGCTGTCGATGAAGCCGGAGGACGCGATCCTGCTGGCGCTGTCGCTGATCGACCTGTCGCTGGCGGCCAACCTGCTGGTGATCGTCATCCTGTCTGGCTACGAGAACTTCGTCTCCAAGATCGACACCGCCAGCCACGAGGACCGCCCCGACTGGATGGGCACGGTCGATTTCTCGGGCCTGAAGATGAAGCTGATCGCCTCGATCGTGGCGATCTCGGCCATCGCCCTGCTCAAGTCGTTCCTCAAGCTGACCGAACCCGAGGTCCCGCTCGACCAGCCGCGCCTGCTGTGGCTGGTGGTGGTGCACCTGTCGTTCGTGGTCTCGGGCGTGCTGCTGGCGGTGATGGACTGGCTGAACAGCAAGGTGACCAAGCACTAGCCGCGTTCCCTCTCCCCTTGCGGGAGAGGGTGGCCTCCGAAGGAGGTCGGGTGAGGGGTCGCACCAACGCAAAACGCCGCGACGGCCGATCAGCTGTCGCGGCGTTTCATGTCTGAGAGACCCCTCATCCGACGCCTACGGCGCCACCTTCTCCCGCAAGGGGAGAAGGGTTCCGGGATCCTAGAACGGCAGGATGTTGCGTTGGCGGCTGTAGGCCAGGTAGCCGACATTGGCGCCCAGGCGCAGGCCGACGCCGGCGCGGATCGGGGCCAGGACGATGGTGTCGGCCTTCTGGTAGTTCACGCCCAGGCCGCCCACGAGATAGGCGCTGCCCTCGACGCCGGGGAAGCGGCGGAAGATGGCGTCCGGGTACTGCAGGTTATAGCACAGGGTGAAGACCCGGCTGGCGTTGCCGCCCCAGTCCCAACCGATCGACGGGCCCTGCCAGAAGGTTTCCTGGGTCGGACGGTTCTTCATGTAGAGCAGGCCGCGGCCGTAGCGCAGGCCAACGCCGATGGCGCCAGAGCCCTCTTCGCCGGCGATGTAGCCGGTGGGTTGGCCGCGCTCGCGGAAGATCCGCTCGATGGCCGCGCCGGCGCTCTCGGCCGTGACGCCGAGGAAGTCCGACGTGGCGCGGATCATCTCGTCGGCCGAATAGGTGGCGGCCGCGCCGGTGTCGTAGGTCGGCGCGTCGGGGCCGGGATTATGCGGCTGCGAGGTGCTGGCGCAGGCGCCCAGGCCCACGGAGGTCAGGCCGGAGGCCATGCCAGAGAGGATCAGAGAGCGACGGTCCATGTGTCTTTCTCGCAAGGCTAGAGCGTGACAGCCGAAAGTGTAGGCGGTTTCAGCGACCGCCACGCTCTCGTATTTGACTTTAGAGCCTGCTGATCTGGTCCTGGCTGTAGCCAGGATCAGGCAAGCTCTAACGTGTCGGCACTGTCACAGGCTTTCATGTCCGGTTTGGGGCGCGTTGCTTAACGCGCGGTTAAGCATGTTCCCGACTGGACCTGCGATATCTAACGCGCGGTGCGCTCCACAAGGTCCGCCAGCTTTTCCGCCGCGTCGGGCGCGGCCACCGAGCGGGCGCCCTTGGCCATGCGGGCCAGGCGCTCGGGGTTCTTGAGCAGGGCGTTCAAGGCGCCGGCCAGGGCGTCCACCGTCAGCTCGTCCTCCAGGCACACCGCCGCCCCGCCGGCTTCTTCCAGAAGCTTGGCGTTGAAGCGCTGGTGGTCGTCGGCGGCGATCTTCAGCGGCACCAGGATCGACGGGCGGCCGGCCACGGCCAGCTCGCAGCAGGTCGACGAGCCGGCCCGGCCGACGACCAGGTGGCTCTGGCGCAGGCGGCCGGCCATGTCGCGGAAGAACGGCGCGACCTCGCAGTCGACCATGGCGTTGCGATAGATCTTGCGGGCGTGCTCCATGCTCTCGGCGCGAGCCTGCTGGAACACCTTCATGCGGCCGCGCATCTCCTCGGGCAGCTTGGCGACGGCCTCGGGCACCAGTTCCGACAGCAGGCGAGCGCCCTGGCTGCCGCCGGTGACGAGAATGCGCAGCTGCACCTCGGGCGGCAGGTAGGGGGTCTGCGCCAGGTCGCGGATCTCGGGACGCACCGGGCTGCCGACCACATGGGCGCGGGCCTTCACGGCCGGCTTGGCCAGCTCCAGCGTCGGGAAGGCGCAGGCCACCTCGCCGACATAGGGCGCCAGGAAGCGGTTCACGCGGCCCAGCACGGCGTTCTGTTCGTGGATGACGGTCGGGCGCTTTTCCAGCAGCGCCGCCAGCAGCGCCGGCAGGGCCGGATAGCCGCCGAAGCCGACCACGATCGACGGGTTCAGCCGGGCGAAGGCGGCCTTGGCCTGCATCACGCCCTGGAACACCGCGACCCCGGCCTTGACCATGCCGATCGGATCGCTGGCCTTGGCCGTGGCGGCCGACAGGGCCAGCCGCTCTTCCGCGGGGAACTTGTCGGCGTAGAAGGCGCCGCGCTCGTCGGTGGCCAGCACCACGCGCCAGCCGCGCGCGATCAGGGCCTCGGACAGCGCCTGGGCGGGGAACATGTGGCCGCCGGTGCCCCCGGCGGCGACGATCGCCAGCTTGCCGCTCATCAGGCCTGGTCCGCGAAACGGATGGAGGGACGCGTGAAGAGGTTACGCAACTGCAGTCTCCCTAACCCGGGAGCCTTCAGTCGAAGGACCCCGCCTGGCCGAACGGCCCGCCGCCGCCATAGGACCCGGGCCGCTTGCGGGTCAACGCCAGCGCCATCCCCAGGGTCAGTCCCATGGCCAGCATCGACGAGCCGCCGTAGCTGATGAACGGTAGGGTCATGCCCTTGGTCGGGATCATGTTCAAGTTCACAGCGACATTGATGAACGTCTGCTGGCCCAGGAGCACGAAAAGACCGGCCGAAGCGACCTGTTCGAAGGGGTCGGCCAGCTTCATCGACTTGTAGAGCCCACGCACCACGACGAAGGCGAACAGGCTGATCAGGGCCAGCGAGAAGACCAGGCCGTACTCCTCGGCCGCCACCGAATAGATGAAATCGGTATGCAGGTCGGGCACGTGGCGCTTCATGACGCCCTCGCCCGGGCCGCGCCCGAACAGGCCGCCGGCGTGGATGGCCTCGGCGGCGCGGGTCACCTGGTGGGTGTCGGCCTGGTCGGGGCTGAGGAACTTCTGCACGCGGGCGTGCACGTGGTCGAACAGGAAGTAGGTCGAGCCGAGGCCCCCCAGCGCCACCGCGCCCAGGCCCATGATCCACGAGATCGGCACCCCGGCCATCCAGAAGGCGGCGCCGAAGGCGATGGTGATCAGCACGGTCTGGCCGACGTCGGGCTGCATCAGCAGCAGGCCCACGGCGATGAAATAGAGGCCGAAGGCGATCGACACGCCCGGCACGCCCTCGCCCTTCTGGCCCTCGGCGAACATCCACGAGACCAGGATGATCAGGGCCGGCTTCATGAATTCCGACGGCTGGAAGGTGAAGCCGCCGATCATCAGCCAGCGGGCCGCGCCCTTGGCGCTGTGGCCGATGAACGGCAGGGCCGCCATGACGCCGATGGCGACGATGTAGATGAAGAACGCCGCCCGCCGGATGCCCTTGGGACTGAGCATCGACACAGCCAGCACGATCGTCGCCGCGCCGACGCCGAACACCAGCTGGCGGATGGCGAAGTGGAACTGGTCGTCGATGCCGATCCGCTGGGCCGCGGCGGGGCTGGAGGCGAACGACAGCAGGACGCCCACCGTGACCAGGATCGCGGTCGCGCCCAGCAGCCAGCGATCGGTCGTCCACCACCACACCCCGAGGGGCGAGCGGTCGGTCCGGGCGAAGGCGTGGGCGGTCTGCTGGCGCATGGGGGCAAGAGTCGGTCGTTACGGTTAATCGAGTCTTGCCGACGGCCGCGACGAAATCGCGACCGCCGGAAATTTTTCCATCATTCCACAGGCTTGGCCGTGACCTCGGGATACTCCAGCGCCTTGGCCAGGGGCAGGACGTGATCGTGCAGGGCCTGGCCGAAGCGGACCGACTGCATCTGGATGGCGGTGTGCCCAGTGCCCGACAGCACCACCAGCTCCTTGCTCGGCGCGTTGAGGCCGTCGAACCAGGGCCGCACGAAGTCGGGATGGTCGTACTCGCCCTGGATCAGCACCATCGGCGTGGCGAAGTCCTTGCCCAGGGGCGCGGCCTTCCAGTTGTTGTTGGCGACATAGACGGCCAGGGCGCGCTGGCGGCGGATGATCTTGCCGCCGTCCTTGTAGGTCAGCAGGTCCTTTAGGCTCCACTCGGGCATGGCCAGGGCCTGGGCGTAGAGCTGGCCGTCGCTCTTCTTGGGGCCTTCGGTCTTCAGGTAGATCGGCTCGAGGTCGTCGACCTCTTTCCAGCGGTTGGGCGGATCATAGGGCGGCGGACCCAGCCCGCTCAGCTTGGCCAGCAATTCGGGATGCCTGCCGCTCTTCGCCACCGCCAGCATGTGATCGTAGACGTGGCGGTCGCGGGCGCTGTTATCGACCGCCTGGCCCGTGCCGACATAGACCGAGAACAGGTCGGGCCGCTGGTGCGCCATGGTCAGCGACACGCGCGAGCCCCACGACCAGCCCAGGAGCGCGATGCGCGGCTTGTGCAGCCGGGTCCGCAGGTGCTCGGTCAGGGTCAGGCCGTCGGCGACGAAGCTATCGACGCCCTGGTTGGGGTCGATGCGGCCGCCGGCGCGGGCCAGGCTCTTGCCGTGGTCGCGGCGATCCCAGTGCACGACCGTGAAGTCCTTCTCCCAGCTCTTGAAGTCCTCGGCGAACAGCGAGGTCGCCGCCCCGCCGCCGTGCACGATCAGCAGCACCGGGTTGTCGCGGTTCTCGCCCCGCACCACGACCCACTGCTCGCCGCTGGGCAACTTCACGAAGCCGCTTTCCTGGACGCCCTTCTCCGTGTCGATCCGCAGCCGCTCGGCCGTCTCGTGCTGGAAGAACGCCCGCGTCGCCGCCGCCCCGCCCACGACCGCAACGGCCAACGCCGCCGCCCCGACCGCGCCCCGGCGCAGCCATGTCTTCACCTTGCTCATCTCGCCCCCTCGAATGAAAACTACACGCGTAGTTACATGGGGCCGCAAATGAGATTCTTACAATCGTAAACTTGAAACCTCTCCCATAGGGAGAGGGAGGGGCCCGCCGCGCAGCGGTGGGAGGGTGAGGGGTTACACCGTTGGCCGGAATAAGCGCCGCACAGTCGCGCCATATTCGGTGAGTTTGTTACCTCTCACCCTCCCACGCCTTCGGCGTGGGCCCCTCCCTCTCTCAAAGAGAGAGGGAATAATGTCTTAAGCCCGCTTGGCCTTCGGCTTGGCCAGCAGCCCGTTGACCGCCGTGCGGAAGGCTTCGCCGCGGGCTTCGAAGTCGGCGAACTGGTCGAACGAGGCGCAGGCCGGCGAGAGCAGGACGATGGCGTCCTGGCCGGTGGCGGCGGCGTCGGCATGGGCGGCGGCGACGGCGGTCTCGATGTCGCCGCACTGCTTGACCGGAGCCTTGCCGTCCAGGGTCTTGCCGAACTCGTCGGCCGCCTGGCCGATCAGGTAGGCGCAGGCCACGCGCGGGAACAGGTCCTGAAGGTCCTCGATGCCGCCGGCCTTGGGCACGCCGCCGGCGATCCAGTAGAACTTGGGATAGCTCGACATCGCCTGGCGGGCGGCGTCGGCGTTGGTGGCCTTGCTGTCGTTGACAAAAGCGACCCGCCCGATCTTGCCGACCGTCTCCATGCGGTGGGCCAGGCCCGGGAAGGTCATCAGCCCCTCGACCGCCTGCTGGGGCGGGATGCCGATGGCGATGGCGGCGGCGTAGGCGGCCGCGGCGTTCTGCCAGTTGTGGCGGCCCGGCAGGCTGCGGGCGCGCAGCAGGTCGGCCATCTCGGTGACGCGCTCGCCGGTGGCGTCGTACAGCACGCCCTGCAGGGCGTAGACGCCCCGGCCCATGGCCTTGCCGGCGCTGATCGGCCAGATGGTGCGGCGGTTGGCGGCGGTGATCTCGGTGCAGATCTGCTGGCACCAGGGATCGTCGACCCCGATGATCGCCGTGTCGCCCTTGCCCTGGTTGAGGAAGATGCGGCGCTTGGCGGCGATGTAGCCTTCCATCGAGCCGTGACGGTCGATGTGGTCGGGCGACAGGTTCAGCAGCACCGTGGCGTCGGCGTGCAGGCTGGAGGTCAGGTCCAGCTGGTAGCTCGACAGCTCCAGCACGTAGACAGCGCCGCCGTGCATGTCTTCCAGGCCCAAGATCCCGGCGCCGATGTTGCCGCCGACGCGGGTGTCGCGGCCGGCCTGCTGGCACAGATGGCCGATCAGGGCCGTAGTGGTCGACTTGCCGTTGGTGCCGGTGATGGCGATGATCTTCGGCTTCTTGTGCTCGGGCGCAGCGTTGACCGCGCGGGCGAAGAGCTCGACGTCGCCCAGGATCTCGACGCCGGCTTCCTTGGCCTTGTCGACGGTCCAGTGGGGCTTGGGATGGGTCAGCGGCACGCCCGGCGACAGCATCAGGGCGGCGAAGGCGCTCCAGTCGGCCGTGGACAGGTCGACGACCGGCAGGCCCTCGGCCCGCGCGGCTTCGCGGCTGGCTTCCTTCTCGTCCCACAGCGCGACCTTGGCGCCGCCGGCGATCAGGGCGCGCGCGGCCGTCAGGCCGGTGCGGCCCAGGCCGAACACCGCCACCGTCTTGTCTTCGAACCCACGGACCGGGATCATCGCGCGCCCTCCCCCTTACCGTAGCTTCAGCGTGGCGAGGCCGACGAACGACAGCATCATGGCGACGATCCAGAAACGGACGACGACGGTGCTCTCGGCCCAGCCCAGCTTTTCGAAATGGTGATGGATCGGCGCCATCAGGAAGATGCGCTTGCCGGTCTTCTTGAAGTAGGCGACCTGGATCATCACGCTCAGCGCCTCGGCCACGAACAGGCCGCCGACGATGCCGAGAACCAGTTCGTGCTTGGCGCAGACGGCGATCGAGCCCAGCGCGCCGCCCAGGGCCAGCGAGCCGGTGTCGCCCATGAAGATCTTGGCGGGGGGCGCGTTATACCAGAGGAAGCCCATGCCGCCGCCGATGATGGCGCCGCACAGCACCGCCAGCTCGCCGACGCTCGGCACGAAGTGCAGGTTCAGATAGTCGGCGAACTTGTAGTTGCCGACGAGGTAGGCGATCAGGCCGAAGGTCGAGGCCGCGAACATCACCGGCACGATGGCCAGGCCGTCTAGGCCGTCGGTCAGGTTCACGGCGTTGGAGAAGCCGGCGATCGTGATCGCGGCGAAGGCCACGTAGAACCAGCCGAGATTGATCACCAGGTTCTTGAGGATCGGGAACACCACCGAGGTCTCGAGCCCAGGCGTCATCTGCGACTTCGGGGCGAAGACGATCAGGGCCACGGCGGCGATGATCGAGACGATGAACTGGGCGACCAGCTTCTGGCCGCTGGAAAGGCCGGCGGTCGTCTGCTTGGTGACCTTGGCGTAGTCGTCCATGAAGCCCAGCAAGCCGAAGGCGGCCGTGATGCCCAGCACCACCCAGACGTGGACGTTGCGCAGGTCGGCGAACAGCAGCGAGCCGACGAACAGGCCGGCCAGGATCATGAAGCCGCCCATGGTGGGTGTGCCGGACTTCTCGAGCACGTGGCGCTCGATGCCGTCGGTGCGGATCGGCTGGCCCTTGCCCTGCTTGGCCTTCATCCAGCGGATGAAGCGCGAGCCCATGGCCACGGCCACGATATAGGCCGTCAGCATCGACATGCCGGTGCGGAAGGTCAGGTACTTCAGCAGGTTCAGGACCGGAACGTGCTCGTGACCGCCCCGCGAGAGCCATTCGTAGAGGAAATACAGCATCAGACTTGTTCCCGCCGGCCGAGCGCGGACAGGGCGGCGGCGATAGCGCCGGCCCGAGATCCGTTCGACCCCTTCACCATCACCACGTCGTTCGGCTCTACGGCCGCTACGATCTTTTCCGCCAACTCGGGCGCGGCGTCCGCATAGCCGCCGCGGCGCGTCTGCGGAAGCGCGTTCCACAGCGACATCATTAACGGCCCGGCGCAGAACACCAGATCGATGTCGGCCTGGGCGATCGGCTCGGCCAGCTGCGCGTGGAAGCGCGGGCTGTCGGGGCCCAGCTCCAGCATGTCGGTCAGGGCGACGATGCGACGGCCCGCGACCTTGCGCGCCCCCAGCGTCGCCAGGGCGGCCTGCATCGACACCGGATTGGCGTTGTAGCTCTCGTCGACCAGGGTGAACGCGCCGCCCTCGACGGCCACCGTCTGCTCGGCCCCGCGGCCCTCGATCGGCGCGAACTCGGCCAGGGCCGCCAGGGCCGTGGCGCGGTCGACGCCGAGCGCCTCCAGCATCAGCAGGACGCACAGGCTGTTGGGGCCCCAGTGCACGCCGGTCTGGCGGATCGGGAAGGAAACGGCCTCGCCGTCCAGCTCGGCGACGACGGTCGCGCCGGCGCCCTCGACCACGAAGTCCAGGAGGCGGGCGCTGGTCCCGTCGCGGCCGAAGCTACGGACAGTCGCGCCGGCCTTTTCGGCCTCGCCCTTCAGCAGCTCGAACCACTGGTTGTCGGCGTTCAGCACGGCGACGCCGCAGGGCTCCAGTCCGTCGAAGATCTCGGCCTTCGCCTTGGCCACGCCGATCTCGCCCTCGGCGAAGTTCTCCAGGTGCACCGGGCCGACCGTGGTGATCGCCACCGCGTGCGGGCGGATGAACTTCGACAGCGGGGTGATCTCGCCCGAGTGGTTCATGCCGACCTCGAACACCGCCCGCTCAGTGTGGCGCGGCATGCGGGCCAGGGTCAGGGGCACGCCGATGTGGTTGTTGTACGATTTCACCGAGGCGTGGGCCTTGCCGGCGCGGCGCAGGCCGGCCTCGACCGCGCGGGTGACGCTGGTCTTGCCGACCGAGCCGGTGACGGCGCCGCGGCGGGCCTGGGGCGCGCGCTCGCGGGCGGCGACGCCCAGGGCCTCAAGGGCCGTAAAGGTGTCGGCCACGACGACGGCGGGGCTTTCGACCGGCTGGGAGACCAGCGCGCCGGCCGCGCCCTTGGCGGCGGTCTGGGCGACAAACTCGTGGCCGTCGCGCACCCCGGCCAGGGCGACGAACAGGTCGCCCGGCTCGACCGTGCGGCTGTCGATAGACACGCCGGTCGCGGCGAAGTCGCCGGCGACCTTGCCGCCGGTCGCGGCGGCGATCTCTTCAGCGGTCCAGAGCGCTTCAGGCATCGACGGCCTCCAGCGCGCTCAGGGTCTCGGCCACGTCGTCGAAGGGATGGACGACGCCGGCGACGGTCTGGCCCTGCTCGTGGCCCTTGCCGGCCACCACCAGCACGTCGCCGTCTTCCAGCAGGCTCACGCCGACGCGGATGGCCTCGCGGCGGTCGCCGATCTCTCGCGCGCCCGGGGCGGCGGCGAGGATGGCGGCGCGGATGCTGGCGGGATCTTCCGAACGCGGATTGTCGTCGGTCACGATGGCGACGTCGGCCAGACGGGCGGCGATCTCGCCCATCTGCGGACGCTTGGTGCGGTCGCGGTCGCCGCCGGCCCCGAACACCGCCACCAGCTTGCCCCGCACGTGCGGGCGCAGGGCTTTGAGCACCGTTTCCAGACCGTCGGGGGTGTGGGCGTAATCGACATAGGCCTCGCCCTTGCCGCTGCCCTTGCCGACGCGCTGCAGCCGGCCGGCCGCGCCTTCCAGCTTTTCCAGGGCGGCGAGCACGGCGTCCAGATCCTCGCCGGTGGCTAGCACCAGACCGGCCGCGACCAGCACGTTGCTGGCCTGGAAGTCGCCGGCCAGCGGCAGGCGGACTTCGAACTCGCGGTCCTGGGCGGCGATCTTCAGCAGCTGGCCCCAGGGGGTCGGCTCGCGCGACACCAGCTTCAGGCCCTGGCCCTGCGCGCCCACCGACAGGATGGTCTCGCCCGAGGTCACCGCGGCGGCGGCGAAGGCCGGGAAGGCGTCGCTGTCGGCGTTTAGCACGGCGGTCGCGCCGCGCGGCAGCAGGGCCTCGAACAGGCGCAGCTTGGCGGCCCGGTAGCAGCCCATGGTGCCGTGATAGTCCAGGTGATCCTGGGTGAAATTGGTGAAGCCGGCGGCGCTGATCTTCAGCCCGTCCAGGCGGCGCTGGTCGATGCCGTGCGACGAGGCCTCGACGGCCAGGTGGGTCACACCCATGCCGGCGAGCTTGGCGGCCATCTCGGCGACGTCGGCGGCGTCGGGCGTGGTCAGGCCCGGCGGGGTCAGCTGCTGGTCCGGAACGCCCGGCGCGCTGACGACGACGCCCAGGGTGCCCATGCTGGCGGCGGTCTTGCCCAGCAGGGCGTAGATCTGGCGGGCGAAGCCGGCGACCGAGGTCTTGCCGTTGGTGCCGGTCACCGCGATCACCGTGGCCGGCTGCCGCGCCCAGAACTCGGCGGCGGCCAGGGCGTAGGCGCGGCGGATGTCGCCGGCGTGGGCGGTCGGAACCGACAGGCCAGTCACGTCGTCGGGGGCCAGAACGGCGGCCGCGCCCGAGGCGATGGCGCCGGGAATGAACGTCCGGCCATCGACCTTGCTGCCCGGCAGGGCGGCGAACAGGAAGCCTTCACGCACCTTGCGGCTGTCGGCGGTGACGCCGGCGATGGCCGGGTCCGCGTCGAACGAGCGGTGCAGGATCTGTGAAAGCGTCTTGGTCAAAGTCCCGCCCCTGGCGTCGTGGCTTTCGGCTGTCCGCCGGCGATGGTGAGAAGGTCGGTGCGGCGCTGCACGCCGAGGAACGGCGCGATGCGGTCGATCACGCGGCCGGCGGCCGGCGCGGCGACCCAGCCGCCGGTCGAGAAGCCGAAGGTCTTGGGCGTGCCGTGCGGCTCGTCCATCAGGATCAGCACGAAGTAGCGGTCGGCCTCCATCGGCCCCTCGGTGGGGAACACCGCGGCGAAGGACGAGACCTGGCGCTGGTGGTTGTAGCCGCGGATCGAGGGGTCGTACTTCTCGCCGGTGCCGGTCTTGCCGCCGACGCTCAGGCCCTTGATGTCGGCCGACTTGCCGCTGCCGCCGGTGACGTTGGCTCGCATGATCTGCAGCATCTGCTGCGAGGTCTCTTCCGACAGCACCCGCGCGCCTTCCGGACGCACGCCCGGCGCCAGCTTGCGGATGGTCAGCGGCGGCATGACGCCGCCGTTCAGCAGCGGGCTGAACGCGCGGGCCAGGGCCAGCGGGCTGACGTTCATGCCGTGGCCGAACGAGGTGGAGGCCACCGCGTCGATGTCCCACTTCTTCGGGGTCAGCGGACGGGCCGACTCGCGCAGCTCCACCTTGGCCGGCTTGGTCAGGCCCAGGGCGGCGTAGTACTGGCTCAGGCGCTGGGCGCCGATGCCCTCGGCCAGGCGCGCGGTGCCGATGTTGGACGAGTGCTGGAACACCTCGACCAGGTTCAGGATCTTCCGCGAGGCGTGGTAGTCGTGGATCGTGCGGTAGCCCAGCTTGTAGGGCTCGCGGGCGTCGAAGGTCGAGTTGGGCGTGGCCACGCCGGTGTCGAGGCCGATGGCCACGGTGAAGGCCTTGAAGGTCGAGCCCATCTCGTAGACGGCCGCGGCGGCACGGTTCAGCTTGGCGTCGTCGCTTGCCTTGCCCGGATCGTTCGGGTCGAAGTCCGGATAGCTGGCCAGGCCCAGGATCTCGCCGGTGTGGACGTTGGTGACGATGCCGACGGCGCCCTTGGGGCCGAACTCCAGGGCGGCCTTGCGCAGCTCGTCCTCGAGGGCGGCCTGGACGCGCAGGTCGATCGACAGGGCGATCGGAGCAGCGCCCTCGCCCTTGGCGGCGGCCGTATGGATGTCGTCGTTCAGGGCGCCTTCGGCCCCGGCCAGGCCCTTGCCGCCGCCGTCGACGAAGCCGACGAAGTGCGCGGCCGAGACGCCCAGCGGATAGACGCGGCGGGCCTGGTCCTCGAACTCCACGCCCGGCAGGCCGAGGTTGAAGATGGCGTCCTTCTGGGCCGGATCGAGCCCGCCCAGCAGGAAGGCGCGGCGCTCGCCGAACACGGCCTTGTCCAGGCGCTTGCCCGGCACCTGCGGCAGGGCCTTGCCCAGGGCGGCGCGGGTGGCCTTGGCGTCCCAGACTTCCTTGGGGTCGACGTAGAGGGCGTAGTGGGTCAGGTCGACGGCCAACAGCTTGCCCTCGCGGTCAACGAGGTCGCCGCGCGCGCCTTCCATGGCCGCCAGGTAGCCGCTGTTCTTGTTGGGATTGGAGAACACCGCCGCCCAGGTGGCGCCGATGGCCAGCACCATGAAGGCGCAGGTGAACAGGGCCAGCACGAAGAAGATGCGGATGCTGGTGTCGTCTTCCGGCTTGGCCGCGGCGCGCGAGCGCTCGAAGGCGTGCTCCAGGCGCCAGACGCGCTCGACGACCCAGCGCCAGGCCGGGCCGCCGCCTTGCGGGACGAGGTTGGCGAGGCTCATCGCGGAGCCTCCTCGTTCGGCTGGTCGGCCGCGCCGTCGGGCGCGTCGGCGCCGGCCAGGGCCGCGCTCGGCGCGGGGGCCGGAGCGGCGGCGGTCTTGGACGGCTTGGCCGGGCGGCGGGCGACGTCGATCAGGGCGTCTTCGCTGGTCTCGCGGTCAGCGGCGATCGGGGCCAGCTGCGCGGCCTGGGCCAAGGACTCGATGCGGCGCGGTTGCTCCAGGTGGGCGACCTCAGCCTGCAGCAGGCGCACCTGGACGCGCTCTTCCTCGATCTGGCGCTCGACCGAGGCGATCTCGGCGCGCTCGCGGCCGGCGAAGGCTTTCGCCATGTAGACGCCCAGCACCAGGACCAGCAGCACGCCGACGCCGACCAGGTCGACGACGCGGAAGCCGCGCACGCGGCGATGGAAGACCTCCGAGATCCTCACGCCGAGGCCTCCCAGACGGGGGCCTCGGTGCGGATCGCCGCGCGCAGCTTGGAGGAACGGGCGCGGGGATTGGCGGCCAGCTCGGCCTCGCCCGGCGCGATCGCCTTGGTCGAGATCAGCTGGAAGCTGGGCGGCGCGCCGACGGCGGTCGGCGGCGCGTGGCGCGAGCCGCCCGGCGTGCGGCCGGCGCGCTCGGCCAGGAAATTCTTGACGATGCGGTCTTCCAGCGAATGGAAGGTGACCACGGCTAGGCGGCCGCCCGGCTTCAGCGCGCGCTCGGCGGCGGCCAGGCCCTCTTCCAGTTCGCCCAGCTCGTCATTGACCGCGATGCGCAAGCCTTGGAACGAGCGCGTGGCCGGATGCACCTTGGCGCCCTTGCGGCCGCCCAGGGCGCGCTCGATCACGGCCGCCAGGTCCAGGGTGCGGGTGAACGGCTCTTCAGCCCGACGCCTGACGATGAAGCTGGCCACGCGGCGCGAGGCGTGCTCCTCGCCGTAGACGTAGAGGATGCGGGCCAGTTCGGTCTGGTCCAGGGTGTTGACGAGATCGGCCGCGGTCGGACCGTCATCGCCCATGCGCATGTCCAGCGGACCGTCGCGCATGAAGGAGAAGCCGCGCTCGGCTTCGTCGAGCTGCATGGAAGACACGCCAAGATCCAGGGTTACGCCGTCGACCGACGCATCCCCAAAATAGGCGCTGATTTGCGAGAAACGGTCCTGAATCAGCCGAAAGCGACCATCCGCCGCGGAAAGGTCGGCCGTGAAACGCTGCACCGTCGGATCGCGGTCGAAGGCCGTGACCGAGGCCCCCGTCGCCATGATCGCGCGGGTGTAGCCGCCGGCGCCGAAGGTGCCGTCCAGCACCATGTCGCCCGGCTTGGCGTCCAGCGCCGCGACCACTTCGCCGAGCAGAACCGAGATGTGCGGGGCCGCGCTCATGCCGCGCCTCCCAGGCGCGCGACGCGCTGCTGGGCGCGCAGGGCGGCCAGGCCGTCGCGGGCCAGTTCGCGCTGGGCGGCGCGGTGAGCCTGGAAGGCGTCGCGCGACCAGATCTGGAAGCGCTCGCCCAGGCCGACGACGGTCACGTCGTCGGTCAGGCCGAAGGTGTCGCACAGGACGTCGGGCAGGGTGATGCGGCCAGCGGTGTCGAACGACAGCTTGGCCATGCCGCCCAGGACGCTGGTCTCCAGCGCCGAACGCACAGGATCGCCGAAGGGCAGCTCGTCGATCACCGACTGGTAGCGGTCGAACAGGGCCTTGCCGCCGGCTTCCAGGCAGTCGGCCTCGATGGAGGGGAAGCAGAAGATGCCGTCGAACGGGCCCGAGACGGCGGCGCGGAACTCCTGCGGCACAACGATGCGCCGCTTGCTGTCCAGCTGCTTCTCGAACGTCGAGAGGAACACCCCGCCAACCTCAAAAGCCGTCGCCCCGCCATGGATCGATCCGGCCCGAATGGGTTAACATGGGATGAACTGGGAAACAATGACACCAGGGGCCATTTCGTCAGGAATTCAAAGGCGCTAGCGGTAATATCAGACCGCATAAAATGGTTAATTTCAGAACATACAGACAACCCGATATTTATCCACAGACCCGCGCACAGACGCGGCCCATCCCGGCCCATTTCGGGGCCCGGGGAGTCGCTTGGGATTGCGGTGGAATTAATGGACCAGACGGCCTGTAAGCCGGGTTCTGTGCCGCCCCTGTGTACAGGGACGCGACGATCATTCCTCTTGGCCGTCCATTGCTGGACGGCTCTCGCGACCAACCCGGATCCTCTCGGCCAGTGACGGCCTAGCCGGCGAACCGGCGCGGGATCCCTATTCGGTCTTGCTCCAGGCGGGGCTTGCCATGCCGTCCCTGTCGCCAGGTCCGCGGTGGGCTCTTACCCCACCCTTTCACCCTTCCCGCCCCGTAGGGAGGAGGTTTGCTTTCTGTGGCGCTTTCCCTGGGATTGCTCCCGGTGGGCGTTACCCACCGCCTTGTCACCGTGGAGCCCGGACTTTCCTCGATTCCCGTGAAGGATACCGCGATCGCCCGGCCATCTGGTCCGCGCGCTGTTTGCGGCGCCCAGGCGGCGAGGTCAATCGATCTCGCGCATCCACCCCGCCACCGGGTGATCGCCCAGCGCTTCAATCACGCCCGCGCGCTCGGCCTCGCGCTTGTTCTGACCGAGCTTGAACGTGCCCTCCAGGCGCTCGACGTGCAGCCGGGCGCCGACGATGCCGCGCAGCAGGGCGTCGAACTTGGCGGGCGTCATCTTGTCCCGCGTCCATAGCGGCTTGGGCAGGAGGCGCGCCTCCTCCTGGGCAGACAGGTCGTCGAGCAGGACAATGGTCTCGGCCTCCGACAGCGGCGTGACGAAGCCCTCGGCCTCGACGGAGACGTAGTTCCAGGTCGGGACCTGATCGTCGGTCCCGTACCAGTCGGGGCTGACATAGGCATGCGGGCCCATGGCGACGGCGACGGCGGAGAAGCCGGTGACCACCGCGCCCGCCACGGCGTTCATCCGCGACAGGTGGAAGTCGAGGAACAGGCCGTCGTCGCCCAGGTCGCGCACCACCACCGGAGCGTGGGCCGCGAACGGCCGGCCGGCGACGCTGGCACAGAGGGTGACGAACGAATGCTCGGCGAGGAAGGCGAGCAGCCGCGCGCGATCCTCGACGTGGAAAGCCTTGGCCGGATGCATCAGGCGCCCGCCGCCGCCCGCAGCAGGCCCACCAGCCGCGCCCGGGTCTCGCCGTCGGCGACACCGTCGAAACGGCTCTGCAGCCAGTGGCGCTGGAAGGCGCCGACCACCGTCTCGGTCCACTCGTCGTACTCGCCCGACGGGGCGCAGTCGAAGCCCAGGCGGGTCAGGCCGGCTTGCAGCGCGAAGACGCCCGTCCCCTGCTCGCCCCGGCCCAGCGGCGCGCCCGGCGAGGACGGCGGCTCGACCCACAGGCCATGGCCGCTTTCCGCCAGACGCTTCCAGGGAAACAGCTCGCCCGGATCGATCTTGCGGGCCGGCGCCACGTCGGAATGGCCGATGATGCGGTCGTCGTCGATGGTCCAGCGCGAGCGGATGCCGGCCAGCAGGTTGATCACCGAGGCGATCTGGACGTCGGGAAAGGCGCGGTAGCCGAACTCGTGGCCCGGGTTGACGATCTCGATGCCGATCGAGGACGAGTTGATGTCGCGCACGCCCTTCCAGAAGGCCGCGCCGGCGTGCCAGGCCCGCCGCTCCTCGGCCACCAGGCGAAACACCCGGCCGTCTTCTTCCACCACGTAGTGGGCGCTGACCTTGGCCTCGGGATCGCGCAGGCGCTCGATGGCCGCCTCGCCGCTCTCCATGCCGGTATAGTGCAGCACGACGGTGTCGGGCACGGCCTTGCGGGCGTCGAAATTGGGCGACGGGGCCTCGACGATGGTCATTGCGAGCGGTCCTTGAGAAGCATCAGCAGCGGCGTCACCTGGTTCCTGCGCAGGGCGACGATCAGCACGCCCGCGAGCGCCAGCGCCGCGCCGATCCCCATGCGCAGATCGAAATGGTCGTGGGTGATGGCCACGCCCAGACCGATGGTCATCAGCGGGGTCATCAGGGTGAGCGGAGCGATCAGGTTGGCCTCGTAGCGCTGGATCAGGCCGTAATAGCCGGTGTGGGCGATCACCGACACCACCAGGGCCGAATAGGCGACGGCGGCGACGAACGGCCAGCCGGCCTCGAAGGCCTTGGCCGAGGCGCCGGGCTCCATGGCGAAGCTGGCGGCGGCCAGGATCCACACCGAGGTGAAA
The DNA here is from genome assembly GCF_057586355.1 of Caulobacter sp. SRI_008. NCBI lineage: Bacteria > Pseudomonadati > Pseudomonadota > Alphaproteobacteria > Caulobacterales > Caulobacteraceae > Caulobacter > Caulobacter sp. SRI_008. The sequence goes on along the minus strand of NZ_JBYCZS010000004.1, from coordinate 44,006 downwards.
CCAACCCAGGCCTGAAGCTGCAAGGGCTTCACCCGCTCGATCTGCTTCATCATCACCGCGCCAAGCGAGCCGGCCAGGGCCGAGGCCACGACCAGCCACAGCCCGACCGACAGCGAAAAGCCGTGCGGGTTCCAGATCACGATCATCGCCCCGGCCAGGGTCAGGGCGATGCCGACGCCGCGCCGCCAGTGGATCTTCTCGCCCAGCATCAGCACCGACAGCAGGGTGGTGAACGGCACGCCCGCCTGCACCACCACCGCCGCGGCCGACGGCGAGGCGGTCTTGAAGCCCATGAACAGCAGGGCGAAACCGCCCGCCCCCATCAGCACGCCCACCGCCAGCATCCGCCAGGTCGGCCGCGGCGCGGGCAGCAGCCACGGCAGGGTCACCGCCGCCACCAGACCGAACCGCACCGCCGCATAGAACAGCGGCGGCACGCCCCAGTGGGCGACCACGATCTTGGAGACGATGTTGTTGCTGGCCCAGATCAGGCAGACCAGCACCAGAAGGCCGAAGTCACGCAGGGACATGCCCTCCGCATACTTGGCGACCGGGACCATGCGCAATGAAAACCGACTCGCATTTCGACGCCCCGATTGACGCAGCGTCCAAACGGACGTTTGCTGGTGAACATCGTTCACTTGAAGACAGCGTCCGGACCAACCGGACCGCCATACGGGGACGGAGACACTGATGACGGCTCAAAGCGTCTCGGACTATTTCGACGTCTTGATCGTGGGCGCGGGCCTGTCGGGGATCGGCGCGGCCCATCACCTGACGCGGCGCTGCCCGGGCAAGACCTACGCCATCCTCGAGGCCCGCGACGCCATCGGCGGCACCTGGGACCTGTTCCGCTATCCGGGCATCCGGTCGGACAGCGACATGTACACCCTGGGCTATTCCTTCAAGCCGTGGCGCGAAGCCAAGGCCATCGCCGACGGCCCCTCGATCCTGAACTATGTGCGCGAGACCGCGACCGAGGCCGGCGTCAACGAGCACATCCGCTTCCGCCACAAGGTGCGCCGCGCCGAGTGGAGCAGCGAGACCGCCAGTTGGACGGTCGAGGCCGAGCGGCTCGATACCGGCGAGACGGTGAAGATCACCTGCGGCTTCCTCTATATGTGCGCCGGCTACTACGCCTACGACGCCGGCTACACCCCGGACTTCGAGGGGACGGAGCGCTTCGGGGGCCGCATCGTGCACCCGCAGCACTGGCCGCAGGACCTCGACTACGCCGGCAAGCGGGTGGTGGTGATCGGCAGCGGCGCGACGGCGGTGACCATCGTGCCGGAAATGGCCAAGACGGCCGCCCACGTCACCATGCTGCAGCGCTCGCCGACCTATGTGGTCTCACGGCCCGCCGAGGACGGCCTGGCCAACTGGATGCGCAAGCGCCTGCCGGCCATGACCGCCTACGGCATCACGCGCTGGAAGAACGTGCTGATCACCATGCTGTTCTTCAACCTCTCGCGGAAGAAGCCGGCCAAGACCAAGGAGCGCCTGATCAACCTCGTGCGCGACCAGCTGCCCAAGGACTACGACGTCGAGACCCACTTCACGCCGCGCTACAATCCCTGGGACCAGCGCCTGTGCCTGGTGCCCGACGCCGACCTGTTCGCTGCGATCGGCGACGGCTCGGCCGAGGTGGTCACCGACCATATCGAGACCTTCACCGAGGACGGCCTCCAGCTGAAGTCAGGCAAGACCCTGCCGGCCGACATCGTCGTCACCGCCACCGGCCTGCGCATGCAGCTGATGAGCGGCATGGAGGTGGTCGTCGACGGCCGCGCCGTCGATCTGGCCAAGGGCTTCAGCTACAAAGGCATGATGTTCAGCGACGTGCCGAACCTGGCCTCGGCCTTCGGCTACACCAACGCCTCCTGGACGCTGAAGGCGGATCTCACCAGCGAATATGTCTGCCGCCTGCTGGCCCACATGGACCGCGCCGGCGCCGACTGGTGCATGCCTCACCTCGACGCGCCGGACATGGAGGCCGCGCCCTGGCTCGACTTCTCGTCGGGCTATGTCCAGCGGGCCATGGACAAGTTCCCCAAGCAGGGGACCAAGACCCCCTGGAAGGTGCACCAGAACTACGCCCTGGACCTGGCCGCCCTGCGACTGGGCAAGCTGGAGGACGGGGTGATGCGGTTTGGGCGGAAGAAGGCCAAGGCGGCGGCCTGACCCCCTCCGGCCCTCCGGGCCACCTCCCCCAGAGGGGGAGGATCTTGCCCGACGCCGCGCATAGATGCTCCCCCTCTGGGGGAGCTGTCGGCGAAGCCGACTGAGGGGGTCGCGCAGCGGTGGAACCCAAGGCCCAGCTTGCCGTTCCTGATCAGCGTTCATCGGCCTATGATGGACGATCAGCAGGATGCGGGGGTGCGATGCGCGCGACTTTGACGACGATGGCGGTCCTGGGCGCGGCGGCGTTCATGGCCACGGGCTGCGCGACGGCCCAGCCGAGCTATCCGGCCAAGGCGCCCGTGACCACGACGGCCGGCAAGCCGCCTCCCCCGCCCGCCAAGGACTCTGACGGCGACGGCCGGCCCGACGGCTGGCGCGAGAAGTCGATGGAGATCGGCACCCAGCCGGTCCGCGACGTCGGCCTGTCGAAGAAGAAGATCCCGCCGGTTCTGGAGGAGGCCCTGGCCGATCCCTACAGCCTCAAAGGGCTGAAGAGCTGCGCCAAGCTGACGGTCGAGATCGAGCGCCTGAACGAGGTGCTGGGTCCCGACTACAAGACCGACAACGAGTACACGGAAAACCGCGCCGGCAAGCTGGCCGAGGCCGGCGGCAAGACGCTGATCAACTCGATCATCCCGTTCCGCAGCCTGGTGCGCGAGATCTCCGGCGCGGCTCCGGCCGACCGCCACCTCGAAGCCCTCGGCGACGCGGGCCTCGCCCGTCGCGGCTTCCTGCGCGGCGTGCACCAGAAGCAGGGCTGCAAGCAGCGGTTCTAAATCCCTCTCCCCTTGCGGGAGAGGGTGGCCTCCGAAGGAGGTCGGGTGAGGGGTCTCTCAGAAATCAAACGCCGCGACAGCTGATCGGCCGTCGCGGCGTTTTCATTCGTGCAACCCCTCATCCGACGGCTTCGCCGCCACCTTCTCCCGCAAGAGGAGAAGGCCCCTACGTCAGCCGATAGCCCTTGGCCTCCAGCACCGGCGGCAGGTATTCCCGCCCCAGCGAAAACAGCAGGTCCCGCTCCACGGTGCGGACCATGGCGTCCAGCGGCAGGTCGTTGTCCTCCAGGCCGAACGGGTCCTCCAGCTGGTCGCCCAGGGCGTCGAGGCCGAAGAAGGTGTAGCCGGTCAGCAGCACCAGGACCGGCGTCCACCAGCCCAGGGCATGGGCCAGGGCGAACGGCAGCAGCAGGCAGAAGACGTGTGCCGTCCGGTGCAGCATGAGCGAGTAGGAGAACGGCGGCGGCGTGGTCTTTATCCGCTCGCAACCGCCTTGCACGTGACCCAGCTCGGTCAGCTGGATCTCCAGAACCGACAGATGGATCGGGGTCAGCAGCCCTTCGTCTCGCAGCCGGACGCAGTCGGCGCCGACGGCGGCCAGGATCGCATCGGTCGGATTGGGGGCGGCCGCCAGGGCCGGCAGGTCCCGCCAGCGCGCGATCGCCGCGCGCTCGTCCCCGTCCCTCAGGCGCGCGACCAGTCCGCCGGCGAAAGCGGCCAGACCCAGAAGCAGAGGCTCCCGCGCCGGTTCCGGCAGGCCTTGCGTCTGCCGGGCGAAGCTGCGGGCGGCGATGATCAGCTGCCCCCAGAGCTTTCGCGCCTCCCACCAGCGGTCGTAGCAGGCGTTGTTCCGGAAGCTCATGAAGATCGACAGCGACAGGCCGATCAGGGTGAACGGCACGGCGCTCAACCGCTCCAGCGCCACGGGCCAGCGCTGGGCGACGAGCACCGCCGCGACCGACACCGCCAGCAGCACCACCAGCCGCCCGGCGATCCTGGGCAGGATCGAGCCGCGCAGGGCGAAGGCGATTTCGAACAGGCCCGCGCGGCGGCCGACGATCACCGCCCTACCCCTTCCGCACCACGAACCGCAGCGCCGTGTGCGTGGCAGAGAACCCGCAGACCTTCGTGTCCGACAGGCCCACGCTCCGGGCCGCGCCCAGGACGTCGGTGTCCTTCAGCGGCGCGCCCTTGCCCTTCTGGGAGACGATCCAGATCGCGCCCTTGTCGGCCAGCACGCCCTTGAGGTCCTCAAGGCGATCCAGCTCGGCCAGGTCGTCGGCGGCGAGGAACAGCAGGTCGACCTCTTCGAAGTCTTCCGCCGTCCCCGTCTCAACCTCGACGCGGCCGGCCAGTTCTTCGAGGAATGGCTCGTCGTCGACGCCGTCGACCACCACGCGCATGCCCGGCTTGACGCCCAGCTTGTCCAGCCGCGAGGGCGGGTTGAGGATGGCGTGGACCCACTTCTCGGCCTGGCCGGGATCCAGCGTGAAGCGCGTGCCGTCGCTGAGCACGATGTCGTCGCCCTCGACGCGGATCCCGCGCAGGGCGTGGCCCTGGTAGATGCCGCGCACCGCCCCGCGGAAGATCAGCTTGGGCGGCTCCCACAGGAGCTTGCCGTCGCTTTCGCCGTCGCTGAGCTGGCCCCAGGCCTTGGCTTCCTTACCCATGCCTCAGGCGCCCCGGAACGTGGGCTGGCGCTTTTCGAGAATGGCGTCGACGCCTTCCATGTGGTCCTCGGTGTGGTGGGCGATGGCCTGAGCGGCGGCGCTCATCTCCATCAGGGTGTCGTAGCTCGCCGTCTGGCCGTGCTTGAGCAGACTCTTGGCCATGCGCAAGGCGTGCGGCGGCTGTTGCGCGATCCGCTCGGCCAGCGCCAGCGCTTCGCCCATCAGGTCGGCCGAGGGCACGGCGCGGCTGATCAGGCCCCACTCGGCCGCCTTGGCCGCGTCGATGACGTCGCCGGTGAACAGCAGTTCGGCCGCCCGGCTCATGCCCACGGTGCGCGGCATCAGCCAGGCGCCGCCGTCGCCGGGGATCAAGCCCAGCTTCAGGAAGGTCACCCCGAACTTCGCCGTATCGGCGGCGATGCGGATGTCGGTCATGCAGGCCACGTCGCAGCCCAGGCCGATGGCCGCGCCGTTCACGGCCGCGATCGACGGGACCTCCAGGCCATAGATGGCCCGCACGATCCGGTGGATGTTCTTGCGGTAGCCGTCTCGCACGGCCACGCCGTTGCCGCCGAAGGCGCCCTCGCGGGCCTTCATCGCCTTGACGTCACCGCCGGCCGAGAAGGCCTTGCCGGCGCCGGTCAGGATCACGCAGCGGATCTGCTGGTCGTCATTGATCGCCTCGCAGGCGGCCGCCACCTGGTCGCCGTCGCCCGGCGCGCCCAGGGCGTTCATCGCCTCGGGACGGTTGAGGGTGAGAATGGCGACGTGGCCGCGCTTTTCGGTGAGGACGAGGGGCTGGGACGACATGGGGTTTGGGCGCTCCTGCGGTGTTTTCTGTTTTCCGTTTGAATAGAGGCTTTCGGCTCGCGAGGGAAACCGACCCTGGCGGCTCTCGCGGGACGGGCGGCGCCATCACGCGGCCGTGAGGGTTCGTGCGTGCAGGGACACATTTCTGAAAACCCAAGCGCGAATTCGATTGGCGCGGCCTGAAAGTTCGGGTTGTAGTCTTGTAAGGGACGACAGCGGATTGGCGTAAGTGCAGTGACAAGGTCCCAAGGCCACGCGCTCATCATCGAGGACGAGATCCTCATCGCCCTCGAAGTCGAGGCGCTTCTCGCCGCCCAAGGCTATTCAAGCTTCGACATCGCCGACAGTCCACAGGAAGCGCTCAGTTGCGCCCTGGCCCGCGCGCCCGACCTGATCACCGCCGATTTCCGCATCATCGGCGGCACGGGACTGGAGGCGGTCGAGGCCATCGAGGCCAAGCTGGGCCGCATCCCCACGGTGTTCGTCACCGGCAACGCCGACCAGCTGGCCAACGCCCGCCGGGCCATCGTCGACAAGCCGATCTCACCCCGGCGTCTCGCCGAAGCCTGCCAGCAGGCGCTCGACAGCCGGGCCTGACGAGCCGGACTACGCCTGCTAGTTTCCCTCCCGAATACGGGGAGGACGGCGGATGGCGATCATCGACACCCTAGAGGCGTTGGAGGCGATCTACAGCCCCGCCCCGGTTCCGGCCTCGACGGTCAAGGTCAGCGACCGGCTAACCCCGCACTATCGCGCCCTGGTCGAAGCCTCGCCGTTCCTGGCCCTGGCCACGGTCGGCCCCGAGGGCCTCGACTGCAGCCCGCGCGGCGACGCCCACGGCCTGGTGACCATCGCCGACGACCGCACGCTGATCCTGCCCGACCGCCGGGGCAACAACCGCATCGACAGCCTGCGCAACATCGTCCGCGACCCGCGCGTGGCCCTGCTGTTCCTGATCCCAGGTTCGGGCACCACCTTCCGCGTCAACGGCCGGGCGGTGATCAGCGTCGAGCCCGGGTTGCTCGAGAGCCTGGCCGTCGAGGGCAAGGCCCCGCGCACGGCTCTGATCGTCACCATCGAGGAGTGCTACTTCCAGTGCGCCCGGGCGGTGATGCGCTCGGGGCTGTGGAAGGCCGAGGCCCAGGTCGATCCCAAGTCGCTGCCGACGGCCGGGGCCATGCTGGCCGCCGTCACCGCCGGGGAGGTCGGTGGCGCGGCCTATGACGAGGCCTGGCCCGCGCGGGCCGCCGCGACGATGTGGTGACGACGCAAAGGAACCTCCCCCTGTGGGGGAGGTGATCGCGGAGCGATCGGTGGGGGGGGGCGTGACTGCTGAACTTCCACCAACGCGGAAGCTGAAAACTCCCCCCACCGGCCTTCGGCCGCCTCCCCCAGAGGGGGAGGTTTCCCTCCTACCCCTTCGCCGTCTTCACGTAGCGATCCACCACCTCGCCCAGCACGGTCAGCGGCGTGCCGCCGGTCGAGACCACGGCGTCGTTGAAGTCGCGCAGGTCGAAGCGCGGGCCCAGGGCCGCCTTGGCCTTTTCGCGCAGGCGCAGGATCTCGGTGTGACCGATCTTGTAGGCGCAGGCCTGGCCCGGGCTGGCGCAGTAGCGGTCGACCTCGCTGACCATGGCCGGCTTGGCGCGACCGGTGGTCGAGGTCATGAACTCCACCGCCTGGTCGCGGGTCCAGCGCTTGTGGTGCAGGCCAGTGTCGACCACCAGGCGGGCGGCGCGGAACTGCTGGGCCTGCAGGTAGCCCAGCTGGCCCAGGGGATCGCCCTCGTAGTAGCCGGCCTCGTCGGCGATCTGCTCGGCATAGAGCGCCCAGCCCTCGACGAAGGCGCCAAAGCCCATCAGCGAGCTGATGGTCGGGATCTGGCTGGCCCGCTCGGCCAGGTACGCGCCCTGCCAGGCGTGACCCGGAATGGCCTCGTGGGTGGTCAGGGTCGGCAGGCTGAACTTGGGCCAATTGCCCATGTTTTTCAGGTTGATGTAGTAGATCGCCGGGCGCGAGCCGTCGAGCGAGGCGAAGTTCATATAGCCCTGCGGCGCGCCGTCCTGGATCTCCTTCGGCACGGCCTTGACCATGACGTCGGCCTTCAGGCCCAGGCGCGACAGCTTGGGCATCAGCAGGCGGATCGCGGCGATGCGGTCGTTGAGATAGGCCAGGAGCTCGGCCCGGCCCGCTTCGCTGTCGGCGTAGAGGTAGCGCGGGTCCTTGGTCAGGGCGGTGACGCGCTCGCCGACCGAGCCTTGCGCCAGGTCCTGGCCCTTCAGCAGCACGTCCATGCGGGCGGCGATCTCGCGGCCCTGCTCCAGGCCCAGGGCGTGGATCTCCTCGGCGCCCATGGTCGTGGTGGTGTTGTAGCGCAGGCCCCAGCCGTAATAGGCCTCGCCCTGCGGCAGCTTCCAGACGCCGGCCTTGTCGTCGGCCTTCTCGCGTGCGGCCTTGAGGGCGGCGATCTGGCGGTCGAGCGCCGGATAGACCTCGCCCTCGATGATCTTCGTCGCATCGCCCGCGCGGTCGGCCAGGCCCTTGGCCTTGGCGCGCTCGGCCAGCGAGCCGACCATGCGGCTGTCGGCGGCCTTCTGGGCGCGCATCTCGGTCAGCTGGCCGATGGCGTTGTCGAGGATGAAGCTCGGCGGGATGACGCCGGCGCCGACGTCCTCGGCGATACGGCCGTTCTCCTGGTCGACTACCTTGGCGAAGGCGGCCAGGCGCGAGACGTAGGCGTCGACGTCGGCGGCGGTCTCGATGCCGTGCTGCGAGTTCAGGAACTCCGGCACGAACGAATAGGCCCCGCCCTGCTGGCTGACGACATACGGATTGGCGAAGTCGCCGCCGTAGCTGAAGGCCGCGCCCTCGGCGCCGATCTTCTGGGCCGCCAGCACCGTGTCGCGGATCGTCAGGTCGTGCGGGTTGAGGGTCTTGGGATCGATGGCGGCGATAAGCTTGGCGCGATCCGCATAGGCCGCGACCTGGGCGCGGCGGCCGGCGGCCGAGCTGTCCGACAGCTTGGCCTTCAGGGCCGCGCGGGCGCCCTTGTCGAGGCCCAGGCCCGTGGCGGCCTCGGGCTGGTCGATCAGCATCTCGTCGACGAAGGCGTCGAGCAGCTTGGCCAGCTTCGGGTCGGCGATCGGCCCCTTGGCGGACGTCGCGGCGAAGGCCGGCAGGCCCGAGGCGGCCCCCGAAGCCGCAGTGGCGGCGGCGGCCGAGAGAAGAAGATGACGACGGGACAGGCGCATGGAAGCGGCTCGCTGAAAGGGGCTTTCGAGCGGCCGTAGGCGCGGACCTTCCCCCGCTCAACGACCCTCGACGGGCGGGAGAAGATCATTCCCCCGTCGCCGTGAAAAGCAGCAAGCTTGGACTTAATTCAGGCAGAAACGCAGACGGCCTCGCTCATGAAGCGAGGCCGTCGCAAAACACATCAGGATAAGACCTGCGAGACCTCAGTCGTCGCGGTGAACCCGCTCGCGACGCTCGTGACGCTCCTGGGCCTCGAGGCTCAGGGTGGCGGTCGGACGCGCGTCCAGACGGGCCAGGCCGATGGGCTCGCCGGTCTCTTCGCAGTAGCCGTAGCTGCCGTCTTCGACCCGGCGCAACGCCTGGTCGATCTTGGAGATCAGCTTCCGCTGCCGGTCGCGGGTCCGAAGTTCCAGCGCCCGGTCGGTTTCCGACGACGCCCGGTCGGCGAGGTCGGCATGGTTCTCAGTTTCGGTCTGGAGATGGGAGACCGTTTCGCGAGATTCGCGAAGGATTTCCTCTTTCCAGGTCAGCAGCTTCTGTTTGAAATACTCGAGCTGCCGCTCATTCATGAACGGCTCGTCCTCGGAAGGACGATACGTATTCGGTTCCTTAAGAACAGTGGCCGTCTGCATCAACGCCTCACGCCCCGATGAACTCCGCCCTCAGCGGGCGGTGTGCTTATACCAAAACGATAGCCCCGTTCAATGAACGTCGCATGAGCGGTGCATTCAGGCGCGCGCGCCTGCCTGACACGGCGGCGACGCTGCACGGGGGCGACGAGCTTCGCCGCGCCGGCCGGGGCAATAAAATCGCGGGAATGGGTTCGAGGTTCCATCCCGCCGCTCCTCACGCGCCTTGCGCCACGGAGAGCTTGGCCTCTTCGACGGCCGCGCGGGTCTCGATCTCGTTGAGCAGGCTCTGCAGCTTCGGATCGTCGACGCTCTCGCGGTGCTCGCGGACGGCGCGCTTGAGCTTGTCGATGGTGCTGGAGGAGACCTCCCCGTCCAGCACGGCGATCTTCAGGCCGTCGAGGATGTCCAGAATGTCGTCGGCCCGGCGGATGGCGCGACGCTTGCGCTCCATCGGGTCCATGTTGGCCTGCAGGGCCAGAAGAGCGTCCAGCGAGCCCACCCCGGCCAGGCCGCCGGCCGCGGCCGTCCCGGCCACACCGCTGGCGCCGCCGACGCTGGGCAGGGCGAAGTTCGATCCGCCGCCCGCCGGCCGCGCGCGTGATGCGCCAGCCGCGCCCACGCCTCCCGAGCTCGAAACCTTCATGACGACCGTCGCTCCAAAGCTGGTCTTGAACGCCTACATATAGGGAGTCGGCCTCCCCGATGAGAACTCATATTCGAGATCGGCGCTTGCGGTATGGTTAATGCCGGGCAGAATCTGCCGGACAGGATTGTCGCAGGCTTTTTCGGCCGCCCTTTTCATTGATTTTCCTCACCTTTTCCGTTGGCCCGGTTCTGGCATGGGCCGCGACGGAATTGCGTCCTTCGGTGTGGAAATCCATGCGTCGTTCATTTTTCAGCTCCGTTCTCGCCGGCCTGGCCCTCGCGGCCATGACCGTCGTCGCCGGTCCGGCCGCCGCCAAGTCGCGGATCAAGGACATCGTCTCGTTCGAAGGCGTGCGTGAGAACCACCTGATCGGCTACGGCATCGTCGTCGGCCTCAACGGCACGGGCGACAGCCTACGCAACGCGCCGATGACCAAGCAGAGCATGGAATCGCTGCTCGAGCGCCAGGGCGTCAACGTCCGCGACGCCAACCTCAACGCCAAGAACGCGGCGGCCGTCATGGTCACCGCCAAGCTGCCCGCCTTCGCCGGCGCCGGCTCGAAGATCGACGTCTCAGTCTCGGCCATGGGCGACGCCAAGAGCCTGCAGGGCGGCACGCTGATGGTCACCGCGCTGCAAGGCGCCGACGGCCAGACCTACGCCGTGGCCCAGGGCCAGGTGCAGACCGGCGCCGTCTCGGCCGGCGGCGCTTCTGGCAGCTCGATCAGCCGCGGCGTCCCGACCGCCGGCCGCATCGCCGCCGGCGCCGACGTCGAGCGCGAGACCGGCTTCCAGATGGTGGCCATGAGCGAGCTGCGCATGACCCTGCGCAACCCCGACTTCACCACCGCCCGCCGCATCGCCGACGCCATCAACATCAAGTTCCCCAGCTGCGCCCAGGCCCAGAACCCCACCGTCGTGGCGATCCGCTCGCCGGGCGGCATGGACATGATCAGCTTCATCACCGCCATCGAGAACCTGGAAGTCGAGCCCGACGGCCCGGCCAAGGTGATCATCGACGAGGTCAACGGCGTGGTGGTGATGGGCGACGACGTCCGCATCAGCCAGGTGGCGATCGCCCAGGGCAACCTGACCATCTCGGTCCAGGAGACCCCGGCCGTCAGCCAGCCGGCCCCGTTCAGCCAGGGCCAGACCAAGGTCGTCCCGCAGTCGACGATCAACATCGACGAGGAAAAGGGCAAGAAGCTGATCACGCTGGGCGGCGGCGCGTCGCTGAAGAGCCTGGTCGGCGGCCTCAACGCCCTGGGCGTCACCCCGCGCGACATGATCACCATCCTGCAGGCCGTGAAGGCCGCGGGCGCCCTGCAAGCCGACATCGAGGTGATGTGATGAGCGCCCTCTCCTCCGCCGCCAGCGCTGTGGACGCCTACTCGGCCATCTCCGGGACCGGCGCGACCTCGGCCGCCGAACTGGCCAAGCGCGGCAAGATCAAGGAAACGGCCCAGAAGTTCGAGGCCTCGTTCCTGTCGTCGATGATGCAGTCGATGTTCGAGGGCGTGAAGACCCCCGAACCGTTCGGCGGCGGCCAGGGCGAGGAGATGTTCCGCTCGCTGCTGACCGACGCCATGGCCAAGGAAGTGTCCAAGGCCGGCGGCGTCGGCATCGCCGCCTCGGTCCAGCGCGAGATGCTCAAGATGCAAGGCCTGCAGGAGGTCGCCCAATGATGAGCTCCGCCCCCCTCTCGCCCTCCGACGAGCGCGTCGAACAGCTGATCATCCTGACCGAGCGCCTGACCGACCTGATCGCCAAGCAGGCCACCGCCTTCGAAGCCCGCCGCCCGCACGAGGCCGCCCGCCACGTCGAGGAAACGGCCAAGCTCGCCAACATCTATCGCCACGAGTCGGCGCGGGTGCGCGGCAACGTCGCCGTCGTCCAGGCCGCCACGCCCGAGCGCCGCATGCGCCTGGTGCGCGCCACCGAGGCCTTCGACGCCGTCCTGGCCCGCCAGTCGCGCGCCATCGCCGCGGCCAAGACGGTCACCGAGGGCCTGGTCCGCGCCGTCGCCAACGAGATCGCCGCCCAGCGCCCGCAGGCCGCCGGCTACGGCCCCAGCGCCCAGGGCTCGGCCTACCGCAACAGCGCCACGGCGATCACGCTTAACCAGCGGGCCTGATCTCCCTCTCCCCTTGCGGGAGAGGGTGGCCCCACGGAGCGGGGTCGGGTGAGGGGTGGCACGAACAGAAACGCCGCGAAAGCCGATCAGCTTTCGCGGCGTTTGACGTCTGAGAGACCCCTCATCCGTCAGCTTCGCTGACACCTTCTCCCGCAAGGGGAGAAGGACTTTTACTCCACCCCCGCCACGGCCAGCAGGGCCGCCAGGCCGACCTGCATGCCCTTGAGGGTCTCGCCCTTCTCGACGTCGATCCATTCGTCCAGGGCGTGGGCGCGGCCGCCCTTGCCGCCGGAGCCGATGGTCACGGCCGGGATCCCCAGGCTCATCGGCAGGTTGGCGTCGGTCGAGGAGGCCTCGTGGGTGGGCGTGAAACCCAGGGCCGAAGCCGCCGCGGCGGTGGCCGTGACGATCGCGGCCTTCGGGTCCGTGCCGCCGGCCGGACGCTCGCCGATCACCTTGGCCTCGTACGAGACCTCGCCCGGCTTGGTCGAGCGGGCCGCGTTTTCGCCGGCCACGGCCTTGTCGAGGATGGCCACCAGGGTCCTGTCCAGCTTGGCCAGTTCGTCGGCGCTCTCCGAGCGCATGTCGAACTCCATGAAGATGGAATTGGGGATCGAGTTCACCGAGGTGCCGCCGCCGACCACGCTGGCCGAATAGGTGGTCTTGGGATCAGCCGGGGGTTTCACGGCATAGAGATCGACCACCGACTGGGCCATGGCCGTCATCGGGTTGACCACGCCGAACGCGCCGTAGCTGTGGCCGCCCGGACCCTTGAAGGTGACGCGATAGCGCTTGGAGCCGACGCCGCGGTCGACGATGCGCGAGGGGTCCGAGCCGTCCATCGAGAAGAAGGCGCCGATCCGGCGCTGGTACTTGCCCTTGGTGAAGAGGTGGCGCACGCCGCGCAGGTCGCCCGGCCCCTCCTCGCCGACATTGCCGACGAACAGGATGTCGGACTTCGTCTTGATCTTGGCCGCGTCCAGCGCCCGCACATAGGCCAGCAGCACGGCCAGCGAGCGGGTGTCGTCGCCGATGCCCGGGGCCGACAGCTTCGTGCCCTCGCGCTTGACCTTCACATCCGTGCCTTCCGGGAAGACGGTGTCGAGGTGGGCGGCGATGACCACGAACGGCCCCTTGCCCTTGGTGGCCGTCCCGGGCCGCACGCCCATGACATTGCCCTCGGCGTCCATCTCGACGTCGGTCAGGCCCACGGCCTTGAGCATCTCCAGATAGGCCTTGGCGCGCTTTTCCTCCTTGAAGGGCGGCGCGGGGATCTCGGTCAGGGTGACGATGTCGGCGACGGTGCGCTCATAGTTGGCGTCGAGCTGTTGGACGGCGGCCTTGAAGCCGGCCCCGCCGACGATCTTCTGCACGGCCTTGACCGAGGTGTCGGCCTTCTCGGCGGCGTCGGCCTCGGGGCCGTAGAGCGCGCCGGCGGCGAACAGCGAGGCGGCGAACAACAGCGAACGCGATAGGCGGCGCATGGGCGGGCTCCGATTCTTGCAGTCCGCCGACCAGAGCGACCGCGCCCGCCGATTGGCAATCCACAATTGGAAGAACGGCGGCTCCCAAAAACACCGGGCTCCAAAAACGCCGGACCTCTGGACGAACCGATCTCGCCACCCGACATTGACCTATCGTCAAGGAGATCGGTCATGGCCAAAGCTAAAGTCGCATCCGCGCTCGCGGGCCTGGGTCTCCTGCTGCTCGCCGCCCCGGCCCTCGCCCAGGCGCCGACCGCTCAGGGGACGGGTCCCTTAGGCGTCGGCGGCAAGTGGATGCTCGACCTGCCGCGCTCGCACTTCAACGAGGCCCTGACCGGCGCCGCGCCGCTGAGCGGCGAGCTCGACATCACCAAGGACGACGGCAAGTTCATCGCCTGGACCCTGGTCGAGGAGGACGACGAGGGCGTGGCCGCCATCCAGTTCGCCGACGCGGGCCTCGACGGCTCGCCGACGCGAGCCGTGGTCAACTTCAACTTCGTGACCTTGAGCGTCGATCGCACGGGCCAGTCCAGCGTGGCGGTGATGACCCACGGCCAGACCGGTCGCCGCCAGACCATGCGGGTGGCCCTCTCGGCCCCCGACACCCTGCTGGTCGAGCAGGACGTCGACGGCAAGCCCGGCCCGCCGGACCAGACGCTAATCTTCGTGCGGAAGAAGTAGGACCTCCCCCTCTGGGGGAGGCGGCCGAAGGCCGGTGGGGGGCCGTTTTCAGCTTCCGAGAAGCTGGCCGCTCAGCAGCCACTCCCCCCACCGATCGCTTCGCGATCACCTCCCCCACAGGGGGAGGTTCCTTGATCGTCAGTCCGCGTGAACGCGGTCGACGCGCGGGGCGAACATGTAGCCGGCGTGGCGGACCGTCCGCACCATCTGAGCGCCGCCTTCGGCGCGGCGCAGCTTGCTGCGCAGGCGGCTGATGGTGACGTTGATCTGCTGCGGCGGGGCCTTGCTGCGGGCCTCGGGCGGGCCCTGCTGCAGCTGATCACGGGTCAGGATCTGCTGGGGCTTGGAGACCAGGGTCCACAGCACCAGGAACTCGGCCGACGACAGGTTCACCGACTCGCCGCGCGGATCGAACAGCTCGTGGGTGGCGACGTTCAGGCGCCAGCCACTGAACTGATAGACCGGCGGGGCGGCGATCGGCTCGGGGGCGCGATAGGCCTGGCGGCGACGGACCGCGGCGCGGATGCGGGCGGCCGTCTCGCGCGGGCGGAACGGCTTGGCGATGTAGTCGTCGACGCCCATCTCCAGGCCGACCACCACGTCGCTCTCGTCGTCGACCGCGCTGACCACCACCACGCCCGGAGCCGGGTTGAGGCGGCGCAGCCGGGCGCAGACCGAGAGGCCGGCTTCGTCGGGCAGCAGGATGTCCATCACGACCAGTTCGATCTGGGTGCGGCCAAGGATCTGGTCCATCTCGCGGGCCGAACCGGCCTCGAGCACTTCCAGGTCGAAGCGGCCCAGAAGGGCGGTAATGGCGGCGCGGGAGTCGATATCGGGATCGACGATGAGCAGGCGGGGTCTCACGGGCGTTCTCAGAACATCGCCCGGCCGACAAGCCGGGCAGAATAGCGGGTCTGGCGACGGGACGCTTCGGCCCCGCCCTCCAGGGCGAAATAGGAAAGATCCGAACCGGCGCGCAGGGCGACGTTCAGGGTCACCGCGCCGTTGCGGGCGTTGTCAGCCAGGATCGTGAACGGCGTGCCGCCCGCGAACGTGGCCGTGGTGTCGGCGAACTTGCCGGCCAGGGTCTTGCGATAGCCGACGCGGACTTCCGGCTTGAACCAGACTTCCTTGCCGAACTGGCGACCGAAGACCACGCCGATGTCGCTCGACAGGTTGCTGTACTTGCGCGAGGCGACCGTCAGGTCGAAGCCCTCGCCGCCGCCGTGCTCGCGGCGCTCGCCTTCCCACATGTAGACGTAGTCGAGGCGGGTCTCGGGGCGGATGTAGTTGGCGCCGAAGGTGACCTCGTAGCCGACGCCGGCGAAGGCGTTGGCGGTGAAGCCGTTCCAGGCGGCGGTGTTGCGGAGGATCTCGTCGGCCGCGCCGTCGCTGTCGCTGTCCTCGCTGATGAAGCTGCGGTCGCCGTTGAAGCGGATGTAGCCCGCGCCGCCGCCCAGGTTCAGGCGCCAGCCGCCGACCGAACGGCGCCAGTAGGTTCCGGCCTGGAACACCGAGGCGGTCGTCTCCTCGCCGACCTTGGCGGCGGTGTCCTTTTCCTCGAGGCTGACGAAGGACAGGGTCACGCCCAGCGCGCCGCCGGCGTCGCCCATGGCCTCGTAGCCGGCGACCAGGCCAACGGCCTTGGTGTCCGAGCCCTGCACCGCCCCGTCCTCGATGCGGACCAGGCTGTTGATCTCCTGCACCCAGACGCTGTCGGGACCGTAGCGGTCGGCGCCGTCGGGACGCACCGACGTGGCCGACGACAGCTGCTGCTGCACGGCCTGAAGGCTGGTGAACATGCCCTGGCCGGTGCTGGGCAGCATCTGGTCGTAGAGATTGTAGAAGCCGTCGGCGGTCGACTGGCTGAGGAAGGCGCCGGCGATGCCGTCGTCGTTGCTCAGGGCGGCGAACACCGCCTCGTAGGCCGAGGCCTGGCTGCGGGTCATGCCGGCTTCGGCGGCCGTGCGGCGACGCACGTCGATCAGCACGTCGTTACCTTCCGTATAGGCGCTGGCGACGTAGAGGTAGGGCGCGTCGCCTAGCAGGTCCTGGTCGATGTCGCCGGCGGTCAGGGTTCCGGCCGAGATCACCTTGAAGGTGCTGGCCGTGGTCAGCAGGTTGTTGAAGACCAGGCCCAGGTTTGCGCCGCTGGCGATGGTGGCGGTGTCGACCACCAGCTGGGTCGCCGTGCCCGCCGAGGGATCGACGGTGAACACCAGCTTGGCGTCGGCGCCGAGGGTCAGGCTGGTGGCGTTGATCGTGTTGGTGTTGGTCAGCAGCAGGCCGCCATCGCCGATGTTGATCGACAGCTTGCCGTCGCTGTCGCTGATCTTGGTGACCGCGTAGGCGCCGCCGTCGATGTTGAAGACGTCGGCCCCGTCGCCGAACGAGATCTCGCCGTACAGCGTGCCGTTCAGCAGGTTGATGGTGTCGGCGCCCGAGCCCAGCAGGATCTGGCCGATGATCGTCGGCTCGTCGGCGTCGTCCACGCCGTCGCCGTCGGTATCGGTGTCGGCCACGCCGTCGTCGCCATCGTCGCCGTCGTTGACGCCGGTCTGGGTGATGGTGACGCCGGTGGTGTTGGCCTGCAGGTTGATGGCCACGGCCTTGCCGGTGACCACTTCATCGTCGGCGTCGTCGTTGTCGTCGTCGAGGTCGTAGTCGTCGTCGGTGGCCGTCAGGTAGGCGGCGATCGTGCCGGTGTTGTTGATCGTGGTCAGCGTGCCCGAGCGATCGACGATGGCGTTGGCGGTTCCGGCCTCGCCGTAGAGCGTGGCCAGGATCGTGCCGCTGTTGTTGATCGTGGTCATGGTCGCGCCGGCGTCGATCAGCAGGGCGTAGGCGGCGGAATCGCCCTCGGCCGTGACCGAACCGGTCAGCCCGCCGCTGTTATCGAGGATCCGGGCGATGGCGCCCGAGGTCAGATGCAGGCCCACGGCGTCGGCCTCGTAGGCGCTGGCCGTGATCGAGCCCTCCAGGTTGATCCCGTTGGTGACCAGGGTCTCGTAGCCGGCCGAGCCGCCGATCTGCACGCCGGTGGCGGCCACGCCCGGGTGGATGCCGTAGGCGGCGACCGAGCCGCGGATCACCAGGCCGTAGTCGTAGATGCCGTCGCCGGCCGAGCCGAGGGTGACGGTCTGGGTGTCGGAGCCGATCTGGATCGCCGGCGCGCCGCCATAGACCGCGACCGAAGCGGTGCCTTCCTCGTCGTCGGCGACGCCGTCGCCGTCCTCGTCGTCGGTGGTGTCGTCGTTGGTGTCCTCGGGCGGGGCGTCGAGCACCAGGCCCTTGGTGACGTTGCTGGTCACCTGGATGGCCGAACCGCCCTGCAGCAGGTCGTCGGCGTCGAGCAGGGCCTCGTCGTCGGGATCGGTGTAGCGGCTGGTGTAGCGATAGCCGGTGGCGGTGATCGAGCCCTGCACGATCACCGAGCCGTCGACCTCGCCGTTGACCGCCAGGCCGACGCTGTTGGCGCCCAGCACGCTGATCGAGCCGTCGCTGACGATGTCGCCGGTGATGCTGGCGGTGTTGCGGATACCGTAGCCGTCGTCGCCGGTGACCGCGATCGAGCCGGAATTGAGAATGTCGCCGATCACCGACGATTCCAGGATGATGCCGATCGAGTCGTTGCCCTCGATGGTGATCGAACCCGAGTTCTCGATCGTGCCGGTGAAATCGCCCGAACCAGTCAGGTGGATGCCGTAACGATTGGTCCCCAGCGCGAACTGGCCGTCGTAGTCGCCGTCGCTGTCGGTGTCCTCGTAGTCGTAGTCCTCGGTCAGCGAGATCGTGCCGCCGTTGGTCACCGTCGAGGTGAGGCCGCCGCTGATCAGGATGCCGGTCGAGTTGGAGAGGTCGGTGCTTTGCAGCGTGCCGTTGTTGGTCAGGGTGTTGCTGCTGTCGACGGTGGCAATCGCGCCTTCGGACGCGTAGGTGATCACGCCGTCGCTGGTGATCTTGACGTCGTCGGCCGCGCCGTCGTTGGCGGTCGAGGTCGCGACCGCCTTGGTGCGGCTGCTGCTGGTGATCTCGGTCTCGGCGACGGCGCCGCCGGCATGCAGCAGCATCGGCAGAGCTGCGGCCGACAAGATCAGAAGCTTACGCGACATGGAGGACCCGCCTGATGGAACCTCCGAGCCTTAGGGGCCGTGCATGGCCCAGGCGTGTCTATGAAATTTCCGTCATGCTACGGCGACGCTCACGCCGATACACTTCCGTTTCAAACGGCCCGGAAGGTTGTCGCCAGGGCGCCGGCTCGCCTCCGAAGTGTTGCCGTTCCTGGCCCAAAGCCGCCGTTATTCCGACGCGCGCGCAAGAAAAGGCCGCTCGGGCGCACTCGGCGATTCCAGAGCCGTTGCAGACCGTCCACGCCCTGAAACGGCAAAGAAAAAGCGCGCGGGGCCAAAGCCGCCGCGCGCTTTCACTTATAGAGCCTGGGGGTCCGAGCGGACCCGCCGGGTTTAGAGCACGCCGTCGACGGCGCGCTTGACGCCCCAGGGGTTGGCTTCCTTCAGAGCCGCCGGCAGCAGCACGTCGGGCAGGTCCTGGTAGCAGACCGGGCGCAGGAAGCGCTCGACGGCGCGGGTGCCGACCGAGGTCGAGCGGCCGTCCGAAGTGGCCGGGAACGGGCCGCCGTGGACCATGGCCGGGGCCACTTCCACGCCGGTCGGCCAGCCGTTGGCCAGGATGCGGCCGGCCTTGCGCTCGAGGATCGGCAGCAGGCCGCGAGCGGCCTCGGCGTCTTCGGCGTCGAGGTGCAGGGTGGCGGTCAGCTGGCCTTCCAGGCCTTCGAGCAGCTTGGCGAGGGTGGCGAGGTCCGGCGCACGGACGACGACCGACGACGAGCCGAACACTTCGTGGCTGAGGGCCGGATCGGCGGCGAAGGTCGCCGCGTCGACCACGAACAGGGCGCCCTGGCCCTGGTTGCAGCCTTCGCCGACCAGGCCGCGCGCGGCGACGGTGACGCCCGGACGCGAACCCAGCTTCTCAACGCCCTGCTCATAGGCGCCGAAGATGCCCGGGGTCAGCATGACCTGCGGGTGAGCGGCGGCCAGGGCGGCCGAGGCCGAGGCGATGAAGGTGTCGAGGTCGGGACCTTCCAGGGCCAGGACCAGGCCGGGGTTGGTGCAGAACTGGCCCGAACCCATGGTCAGCGAGCCGACGAACGCCGCGCCCAGAGCCTCGGCGCGGGCGGCCAGGGCGTGCGGGAACAGCACCACCGGGTTGACGCTGCTCATCTCGGCATAGACCGGGATCGGCTCGGGACGGGCGTTGGCGATCTTCATCAGCGCCACGCCGCCGGCGCGCGAACCGGTGAAGCCGACGGCCTTGATCCGCGAGTCGCTGACCAGGGCGCCGCCCAGCTCGTGGGTCTGACCCGTCAGCAGGGCGAACACGCCGGCCGGCAGGCCCGCCTTCTCGACGGCCTTGCTGATGGCCGCGCCGACCAGGGCGGCCGTGCCGGGGTGGGCCGGGTGGCCCTTGAACACGACCGGGCAGCCGGCGGCCAGGGCCGCGGCGGTGTCGCCGCCGGCGGTCGAGAAGGCCAGCGGGAAGTTGCTGGCGCCGAACACGGCGACAGGGCCCAGGCCGATGAAGCGCTGGCGCAGGTCGGCGCGCGGCAGTGGCTTGCGCTCGGGCAGGGCCGGATCGACGCGGGCGCCGAGGAAGTCGCCCTGGCGGACGGTCTTGGCGAACAGGCGCAGCTGGCCGGTGGTGCGGCCGCGTTCACCTTCCAGGCGGCCGCGCGGCAGACCCGTCTCGGCGATGGCGCGCTCGATCAGTTCGTCGCCGATGGCCTCGATCTCGGCGGCGACGCCTTCGAGGAAGGCCGCGCGGGTCTCGAGGTCGGTCTCGCGATAGACGTCGAACGCCGCGTCGGCGGCGGCCAGGGCCGCCTCGATCTGGGCCGCGGTCGGCTCGGGGAAGACGTCACCGAAGTGCTCGCCCGTGGCGGGGTTCAGGCTGCGGAGTTCGGTCATGACGGCGCTCGCGGTTTTGGCGGACGGGAATGGCCCGCATATAGGCCCTTCCCCCGCATTTTGTCAGGTCAATGTTAGCGCAACCATCGCTTATTCGATGGCCCGCCGAGACTATTCGATGAAGGCCGGCGCGATGACCCGCTCGCCCAGCAGGAAGGCGTCGGCCACATGGCGCAGCGGGCTGACGTCGACGTCCGAGGCACCGGCTTCGATCAGTTCGGCGAAGGCGGCGTAGAGGCCCGGATATTCCTCGTCCGGCCCTTCGTGCTTCAGTTCGCCGTCGACCCACAGGCGCGAACCGCCGTGCGACAGCTTCAGTTCGCCGCCGTCGGTCTGGACGATGATGTCCCAGCTCTGCGGGCCGGTCTGCAGGAAGTCGAACTCGGCCCGCACCGGGGCGCCGGTCACGGTGACGAAGCTCAGTTGCGCCTCGACCGGCGACTGGCAGTTCTCCGGCACGTGCAGCACAGCCTTTTCCAGGAAGAAGGCCGGCAGGATGACGGTGGCGATCGACAGGGCGTTGATGCCGGGATCGAAGACGCCCAGGCCGCCGGCCTGCCAGATCCAGGTCTGGCCCGGGTGCCAGACGCGCACGTCTTCCTTCCAGTTGATCTGCACCGACTGGAGGGTCTTGCCCGCCAGCCAGGCCTGGGCCGGGGCGACGGCGCTGGCGTAGCGCGAGTGCCAGGTGGTCTGCAGGGTGACGCCCTTGGCGGCGGCGGCCTCGCGCAGGTCCTCGACCTCGCTCAGGGTCGCGCCCGGGGGCTTTTCCAGCATCACGTGCTTGCCGGCGTCGATGGCCAGGCGGGCGATCGTGTGGCGCACCTGCGGCGGGGTGCAGAGGGCGACGGCGTCGAAGGCGACGTCCGAGGCCAGCAGCTCGGCCAGGTCGGTGAAGTGCGGCACGCCGTCGACGCCGGCGCTGCGGCTGGCCACGGCGGCCAGTTCGAAGCGCGGATCCTTGGCGATCGCGGGCAGGTGCTGGTCGCGGGCGATCTTGCCCAGGCCGACGATGGCGATGCGGATGGTCATCTGGACGAAACACCTGGCGATGGAGAGGACCGCGTCGGCGGCCCGGTCATTAGTCAGACAAATAGCGTGACGGGCGTGGGTGTCAAACGGCGAGCGGGGGACCGGCATCGAATGATCCTTCTCCCCTTGCGGGAGAAGGTGGCGGCCGAAGGCCGACGGATGAGGGGTTTCTCAAATATGGGACGCCTCGCCCGGCCTAACCGCCGCACGCGGCTTCGCGTTCTGAGAGACCCCTCACCCGACCTGCTTCGCAGGCCACCCTCTCCCGCAAGGGGAGAGGGAACGGGTGGGCGATCTCACGCGGTGAACCGCTGAGCTGTGAAGGAGAGCGGAGCGCCCGGGCGACGCCCGGAGGTGTTGTTGTGTGTACCGTTTCGACGAAGCCGTGCGCTCCGCGCGGTCGTTTGGCTGCCGGCTTCCCGGGCGGCGGCGCTCTTAACGCCTTACCAGGACCATCCGCCGGGTTTCCCGTTTGGACGGCGACGAGGAGAGGGGTGCTCTGTAATCCTCGCCCAAGCCGACGGCGGGCGGGCCTGGCCAGCGCCAGGTCCCCGGACGCGACGGATCTTCCCAATCCGCCCCAGTCCCGCTCGATCGCATCCCGCCGCCGCATGGTCGCTGGCCGCGCGCCCCTTCGGTGCGGCGAGACCCAGTGATTATGCGGGTGTTCTGAGCGCGTCTGATCCAGGGCGGTGAGAAAGTTGCAAGGGGTTGGATTGGTTGGGGTTTGATCTGAGGTTTCCGGGGATTGAGTGGGCTCTATCCCCGTCAGCCCACCCCAATCCGTAAAATCCCCGCGAAAGCGGGGACCCAGGCTTTTTCTGAAAGGCATGGTGCTCGACGATAAAACACCTGGGTCCCCGCTTTCGCGGGGATTTTACGGGGGAAGAGGGCCTGCGCTGCGGAAGCTGAGCACGTCACCCAATTGCTCAGACATTTGCCGCGCGCTAAGGTCGCCGAACAGCGTCGTCAGTGACAGAACACCCGTCGGCGCTATATAATGTGAGCGCTATCATCGGCGCGCCGGCGCCATTCGGGCACTTGCGAGCCGCTCGCAAGGCCTTGAAGCCACGCGACCTTCCGTCACCTTGGCCGCCACCACGGCGGTCGTTGACGACCCCAGCCCGGCGGTATAGTCAGACAAATAGTATAAACCTCGCCCGGCGAGGCGATCCAGATTGGATCGACCGAGGAAAAACAGGACCGTCATGACCACCAAGTCCGCGCCCCGCACCCTTCGTTCGCGGGCCTGGTTCGACAATCCCGACAACGTGGACATGACCGCGCTCTATCTGGAGCGCTACCTGAACTACGGCCTGACCCTGGAAGAACTGCAGTCGGGCAAGCCGATCATCGGCATCGCCCAGACCGGCTCGGACCTGTCGCCGTGCAACCGCCACCACCTGGTGCTGGCCGAACGCGTGCGTGAAGGCATCCGCACCGCCGGCGGCATCGCCATCGAGTTCCCGGTCCACCCGATCCAGGAAACCGGCAAGCGCCCGACCGCGGGCCTGGACCGCAACCTGGCCTATCTGGGCCTGGTCGAGACCCTGTACGGCTATCCGATCGACGGCGTCGTGCTGACCATCGGCTGCGACAAGACCACCCCGGCCTGCCTGATGGCCGCGGCCACCGTCAACATCCCGGCCATCGCCCTGTCGGTCGGCCCGATGCTGAACGGCTGGTACAAGGGCGAGCGCACCGGCTCGGGCACCATCGTCTGGAAGGCCCGCGAGATGCTGGCCGCCGGCGAGATCGACAACGCCGGCTTCATCAAGCTGGTCGCCAGCTCGGCCCCGTCGACCGGCTTCTGCAACACCATGGGCACGGCCACGACGATGAACTCGCTGACCGAGGCGCTGGGCATGTCGCTCACCGGCTCGGCCGCCATCCCGGCTCCGTATCGCGACCGCCAGGAAAACGCCTACCACACCGGCCTGCGGATCGTGGACATGGTCAACGAGGACCTCAAGCCCTCGGACATCCTGACCCGCGAAGCCTTCCTGAACGCCATCGTCGTCAACTCGGCGATCGGCGGCTCGACCAACGCTCCGATCCACCTCAACGCCCTGGCCCGCCACGTCGGCGTCGAGCTGACCGTCGACGACTGGCAGGAGAAGGGCGAGAACGTGCCGCTGCTGGTCAACCTGCAGCCGGCCGGCAAGTACCTGGGCGAGGACTACTACCACGCCGGCGGGGTGCCCGCCGTCACCGCCCAGCTGATCAAGCAGGGCCTGATCCACGAAGACGCCCTGACCGTCTCGGGCCAGACCATGGGCGACGCCTGCCGCGACGCCGTGATCGAAGACGCCGACGTCATCCGCACCTTCGACAACCCGCTGGTCGAGCGCGCCGGCTTCGTCGTGATGCGCGGCAACCTGTTCAACTCGGCGGTCATGAAGACCAGCGTCATCTCGGGCGAGTTCCGCGACCGCTATCTGTCCAACCCCGACGACCTGGACGCCTTCGAGGGCGACGCCATCGTCTTCGACGGTCCGGAAGACTATCACCACCGCATCGACGACCCGTCGGTGGGCATCACCGAGAACTCGATCCTGTTCATGCGCGGCGCCGGCCCCATCGGCTATCCGGGCTCGGCCGAGGTCGTGAACATGCGCGCCCCCGACTACCTGATCAAACGCGGCGTCAAGCAGCTGCCCTGCATCGGCGACGGCCGCCAGTCGGGCACCTCGGGTTCGCCGTCGATCCTCAACGCCTCGCCCGAAGCCGCCGCCGGCGGCGGCCTGGCCCTGCTGAAGAGCGGCGACCGCGTGCGCTTCGACCTGCGCAAGTCGCGCGTCGACGTGCTGATCACGCCGGAAGAAGTCGCCCAGCGCCGCAAGGATCTGGAAGCGGCCGGCGGCTACAAATATCCGGAAAGCCAGACCCCGTGGCAGGAGATCCAGCGGGCCATCGTCGGCCAGATGGACACCGGCGCGGTGCTGGAACCGGCCGTGAAGTACCAGCGCATCGCCCAGACCAAGGGCCTGCCGCGCGACAGCCACTAAGGCCGTCACGCACCGCTGAACGAACGAGCCGCCCTGGCCCTGGCCCGGGCGGCTTTTTCATGCCTGCCACCCACACGTAACAGTGATCGACAAAGACCATCGGCGCGACGTTTGGCCAATCGCAACCACCGCGCGAGGCGCATGGTGGACGGGTTCTCAACCGGAGCCCAACCATGCGTCGCCTGCCCGTCCTGGCCCTCGCCCTGCTGCTCGCCTCGGCCGCTCCGGCCCTCGCCCAGCCCCCGCCCTTCCCCGCCTCGTTCAAGGTCAGCGAGATCCCGGCCAACGGCGCGACCATCCACGTCCGCGTCGGCGGCAAGGGCCCCGCGGTCGTGCTGCTGCACGGCTATGGCGAGACCGGCGACATGTGGGGGCCCCTGGCGGCGGACCTGGCCCGCGACCACACCGTCATCGTGCCCGACCTGCGCGGCCTTGGCCTGTCGTCGCGCCCGGCCGGCGGCTACGACAAGAAGACCCAGGCCGGCGACGTGGCCGGGGTGCTGGACGCCCTGAAGATCGACAAGGCCGACCTGGTCACCCACGACATCGGCAACATGGTCGGCTACGCCTTCGCCATGCAGCACCCCGAGCGGGTGACCCGCTTCGTGCTGATCGACGCGCCGGTGCCGGGCATCGGCCCGTGGGAGGAGATCCTCAAGAACCCGCTGCTTTGGCACTTCCGCTTCGGCGGGCCGGACATGGAGCGGCTGGTGGCCGGCCGCGAGCGGATCTATCTCGACCGCTTCTGGAACGAGTTCTCGGCCGACCCGAGCAAGTTCTCCGAAGGCGCCCGCGTCCACTACGCCAAGCTCTACGCCCTGCCCGGGGCCATGCACGCGGGCTTTTCCCAGTTCGCCGCCTTCGACCAGGACGCCGTCGACGACAAGGCGATCCTCGCCGAAAAGGGCAAGCTGCCGATGCCCGTCCTGGCCCTGGGCGGCGAGAAGTCGTTCGGCCTGACCATGGCCGCGGTCATGCGTTTCACCGCCAGCGACGTCACCGAGGGCGTCGTGCCGGCCTCCGGACACTGGATCATGGAGGAGAACCCGACCGCGACGACCAAGCTGGTCGGCGACTTCCTGCGCAAGAGCTAGGATGATCGACTGATAATTCGGCTGATCGCTTCAGAATTCGTCGCCGTTTCTTTCCCATTTTGAGAAAACACGACACCGTAAAGCCCGATACGTATTCGTACGTAGCTGCGAAAGCTCGAATTTCGAGATCTCGATTACTGCCAATTAACGTCGATGTTCGAACCTGAGGTCAGAATATCGGAGGCGGGCGTGCGTTTGATCGAGTTTGACAGCATCCAATCGCAGCGTCGGGTGGGCGGCCAGCTGGTCGTCGCCTGCGTGGCGGCCATGGCGGCGGTCGTGCCGGCCGCGGACTTCGTCGCCGGCACGCCGGTCGCCCTGCCCTTCGCCTGCGCCGCCGCGCTGGCGGTGCTGGCCCTGGCCGCCTTCGGCCTGTGGCGCGACACCCTGCTGCAGCGGACCTGCGCGGCCCTGGCCCTGGTCGGGCAGGTGACGCTGTTCGTGCTGGCCTTCCAGGGAAGCGCCCAGCAGGACGTCGCCCGCATGGCCTTCCTGGCGGCGCTGGCGCTGCTGGTGGCCTATGGCGACTGGCGGATCGTGGCCCTGGCGGCGACCGCCTTCGTCGGCCTCGACGTCCTCGCGCCGCTGCTCGCCCCGCATCGCCTGGCCGCCGACGAGAGCCCGCTGGCCATCGTGCTGCGGGTGGGCATGACCGCCGCCACCGCCTGGTCGCTGATCTGGCTGACGGCCGGGGTCTCGCGCCTGTTCGTCACCGTCACGGCCCGCACCGAGGCGGTGGAGACCGCCGCCCGCGCCGCCGACGAGGCCAACGCCGCCGCCCAGGCCGAACGCGCCGAGCGCGACCGCGCCAACGCCGAGCGCGCCAGGCTCAAGCAGGTGATGGAGGCCGAGCAGACGGAAGTCGTCGAAGCCCTGGCCCGCGCCCTGCGCCAGGTGGCCGGGGGCGACCTGACCTGGCGGCTCGAAACCCGCTTCGCCGCCCAGTACGAGCCGCTGCGACAGGACTTCAACGACGCGCTCGCCAAGCTGCGCGCCGCCCTGGGCGAGATCTCCGGCAACGCCGCCAGCATGAGCGACGGCGTCGCCGAGATGAGCCGCGCCTCCGACGAACTGGCCAACCGCACCGAGGACCAGGCCGCCAGCCTGGTGCAGACCACCACGGCGCTGGGCCAGATCACCACCACGGTCAACGAGACCGCTCAGAACGCCCGCCAGGCCAACGCCGCCGCCGCCCGCGCCCGCGAGGAGGCCGAACTCTCAGACCCCGTGGTCACCGAGGCCGTCGACGCCATGACCCGGATCGAGACCTCGTCGGGCCAGATCGGCCAGATCATCTCGGTGATCGACGAGATCGCCTTCCAGACCAACCTGCTGGCGCTGAACGCCGGTGTGGAAGCCGCGCGGGCGGGCGAGGCTGGCAAGGGCTTCGCCGTCGTGGCGCAGGAGGTGCGGGCCCTGGCCCAGCGCTCGGCCGACGCGGCGCGCGAGATCAAGGCCCTGATCGACGTCTCCAGCCGCCAGGTCAGCGCCGGCGTCGAGCGCGTGGGCAAGACCCGCGAGGCCCTGCGCCGGATCGTGGCCCGGGTGGCCGAGATCGACCTGCAGATCGACGCCATCGCCCGCTCGGCCAACGACCAGGCCCTGAACCTGGGCGAGGTGAACACCACCATGGGGGCGATGGACCGGGTGGTGCAGCAGAACGCGGCCATGGTCCAGCAGACCACCGCCGCCGCCCACGCCCTGAAGGCCGAGGCCGCCGAACTGGCCCAGCGCATCGGCCTCTTCCGCACCCGCGACGACGACGCCGACCTTCGGGCCGCTTGAGGGGAGCGGGGCGATGGTGGGGAAGCAGACTTCGGACGAGGCGGTGCGGTTCACCGGCGCGGACCTGATCAAGCTGTTCGCCGCCACCTACCTGCCGCTGTGCGAGCGGCTGGAGACCTCGGGCGTGATCGACCGCGCACGGCTCGCCGACGTCATGTCGCTCTATGTACGGCCGGGCGAGGACAGCCCCAGCGCGGCCACGGTCGAGGCGTTGCAGATCGTGTTGCGCCGGGCGCGGGTTGCGCCGGATGCGCGCCCGAAGCCGGCGCTGCGGCTGATCCCGGGCGGGCGGGGGTAACGCCCTAATCCTGGTTCTATTGGAAGCCACCCCGACCGAGGTTCCCCGCGAAGGCGGGGATCCAAGCTGACTCTCGGGGTGTAGAGCGGCCGTGGGTCACCTCCGGACTCGGCTTGGGTCCCCGCCTTCGCGGGGATGCTCGGAGAGAGGGGGCGCAAGACCGAAACCTCGCCCAGCCCTACCGCCCCTCCCCGTCCAGCACCTTGCAGAGCGCCGCGGCCAGCATGGCCCAGGGCTCGTCGTGGTCGGGCCCGATGCGGGCGGTGATGTCGCGCGACAGGGCCTTGGGGTCCAGAGCCCCGGCCTCCTCCAGGGTGCGGCACAGCGGCAGGTAGGTGGCGGCGAACAGGCGGACGATGTCCTCGCCGGAGAAGGACGGCGCGTCTTCGGTGGGCGCGCTCATCGCGGCGATTCTGCTGAACTCGGTGACATCGCCCCAGGATGACTGAAGAACGCCGCTCTCGCCTTGATCGCGATCAAAGTAGCGGCGGCCGCGCCGTGGGACGTCGTCTTCTCCAGAGGGGGATGCGATGTCCAATCAGACGGCGCCGGCGCGCCGCGATCTCGAGGCGGGGGCCGACTATCTGCTGAGCAGCGCGGGTCTCTTATGGTCGGTGTTCGACGGCGACGTCCTGCGCGGACTGGTGTTCCTGGCCGTGCTGCGGCTGGCGGGCGATGAGGGCGGCCCCGTGCGGCTGACCGCAGTCGCGCGCTCGCTGCGGATGCCGATCGAGACCACCCGCCGCCACCTGCTGAAGCTGGAAGCCGGCGGCTTCGTGGTCCGCGCGCCCAACGGCGCCGTCGAGGCCCGCCTGCCCGACCGGCCGGACCTGCGCGAGGCCCTGGCCGCCAACAGCGCCAACCTCGCCGCGCTCAGAGCGGCAGCTGAACCGTGCTCTTGACCTCCTCCAGCACGGCATAGGTGCGGGTCTCGCGCACGCCCGGCATCTTGACCAGGATGTCGCCGAGGAAGCTGCGATAGGCGTCCATGTCGCGCACCCGGGCCTTGATCAGGTAGTCGAAGCCGCCGGCCACCATGTGGCACTCCAGCACCTCGGGCGCGCGGCGCACGGCGGCGGCGAAGTCCTCGAACACCTCGCCGGTCGTGCGGTCCAGCACCACCTCGACGAAGATCAGCAGGGCCCGGTCGACCTTGGCCGGATCGAGCAGGGCCGCGTAGCCGGTGATGAAGCCGCGCTCGCGCAGGCGGCGCACCCGGTCGAAGGTGGCGGCCGGCGACAGGTTGCAGCGCTTGGCCAGCTCGGCGTTGGTGATCCGGCCGTCGGCCTGCAGCACGCGCAACAGTCGGCGATCGGTGTCATCTAGAGCGGACATGGAATTTCGTCACTTTCAGCGAAGATTGTTTTGAAAATACCGATAACAAACAAAGCACCTTCGGAGCGAAGAGGCTTACACCCTCAATCGTCCTAGCGAAGCTTCCCCCCGCCGCTTCCCCCAGTCGGCGCGTTTCGCATTGGACCTCCCGCTCGGCGGGAAACCATCGCCGCGCATCCCCCAGCGCCGGCGACGAGCGGAAGGGACGCGCGAGTCCCCCCGAGACGCGTCCCTTCCAGTGCTCCCCTTCCCTCTTCCCTAGAGCCCTCCTAACCTGCGTTCGCCGACCCGCGTCCGCGCCGGTCGCGACGCCCTGTCGCGGAGGTTTTCGGCCCTTTGGAGCGGAAGACGTTTTTCGTCGTTTACGCCGAACAGGATACGGAAGCCAGAACCAACAAACGAAGCACCTTCGATCAGACCCAGGTTACAGCGACGATAAATCATCTCTGAGGAAGCGTCATGACTGGTTGGGACTCCCTGGACGACGGCAAGTACCGTGACGAGAAGGCGGTGATCGCCGACCTGCTGGCCGCCAAGGCCCTGTCGAGCGAAGACCGCGCCGCCGTGCGCGCCGAGGCCGAGGCCCTGGTGCGCGGCGCCCGCCGCTCCGTCCGCAAGCAGGGGGTGGTCGAAAGCTTCCTGCAGGAGTTCAGCCTGGGCACCCGCGAGGGCCTGGCCTTGATGTGCCTGGCCGAGGCCCTGCTGCGCACCCCCGACGACGACACCCGCGACAAGCTGATCGCCGAGAAGATCGGCTCGGCCGACTGGGCCAGCCACCTGGGCGGCAGCGACAGCCTGTTCGTCAACGCCTCGACCTGGGGCCTGATGCTGACCGGCAAGATCGTCGAACCCGACGACGAAGCCAAGAAGGACCTGCCGGGCTTCATCAAGAAGCTGGCGGGCCGCGTGGGCGAGCCGGTGATCCGCGCCGCCGTCGGCCAGGCCATCCGCATCATGGGCGAGCAGTTCGTGCTGGGCCGCACCATCGAGGCGGCCATCAAGCGCGCCGCCGGCGAAGACACCATGTGCTCGTTCGACATGCTGGGCGAAGGCGCCCGCACCGCCGCCGACGCCGAGCGCTACGAGAAGTCCTACGCCGCCGCCATCGAGACGGTCGGCAAGCTGTCCAGAGGCGCCTCCAATGGGGCCGGCCCGGAAAAGGGCCACGGCGTGTCGGTGAAGCTGTCGGCCCTGTGCCCGCGCTACGAGGCCACGCATGAAGACCGCGTCTGGGAAGAGCTCTATCCCCGCACCCTGCGCCTGGCCCTGATCGCGGCGAAGTACGACATCAACTTCACCATCGACGCCGAAGAGGCCGACCGCCTGGCCCTGTCGCTGAAGCTGCTCGACAAGCTGTGCCGCGAGCCGGCCCTGGCCGAGTGGAAGGGCCTGGGCCTGGCCGTGCAGGCCTATCAGAAGCGCTGCGGCGAGGTGATCGCCCGCCTGTCGGCCCTGTCGCAGGAGACCGGCCGCCGCCTGATGGTGCGCCTGGTCAAGGGCGCCTACTGGGACAGTGAGATCAAGCGCGCCCAGGTCGCCGGCCGCCCGGACTATCCGGTCTACACCACCAAGCCCGCCACCGACCTTTCGTACCTGGTCAACGCCAAGGCCCTGATCGAGGCCGCGCCGCACCTCTACGCCCAGTTCGCCACCCACAACGCCCACACCCTGGCGGCCGTGGTGCGCATGGCCAAGAACGCCGGCGTCAAGATCGAGCACCAGCGCCTGCACGGCATGGGCGAGGCTCTGTATAAGGCCGCCGACGACCTCTATGACGGCATCGTCCTGCGCGCCTACGCCCCTGTCGGCGGGCACGAGGACCTGCTGCCCTACCTGGTCCGCCGCCTGCTGGAGAACGGCGCCAACACCAGCTTCGTCCACGCCCTGCTCGACGAGCGGGTGCCGGTCGAGAAGGTGGTGGTCGATCCGATCACCACGGTCGAGGCTCATCCCGACCGCCACGCCAAGATCCCGACCCCGATCGAGGTCTATGGCGAAGGCCGCAAGAACAGCGCCGGCCTGGATCTGTCGGTGAAGGCCGACCGCGACCGCCTGGCCGCCGCCGTCACCGCCATCGACGCCGCCCCGCTGCAATCGGGCCCGCTGATCGGCGGCAAGCTGGAAGCCGGCGGCCCGCCGCTGCCGGTGGTCTCGCCGGTCGACGCCTGCCGCGTGGTCGGCGCGGTGTCGGAAGCCCAGATCCCCCAGATCGACAAGGCCTTCAAGCTGGCCCGCGCCGCGCAAGGCGAGTGGGACCGCGCCGGCGGCCCGGCCCGCGCCAAGGTGCTGCGCGCCATGGGCGACGCCCTGGAAGCCAATATCGAGCGCCTGATCGCCATCCTGTCGCGCGAGGCCGGCAAGACCCTGTCGGACGGCATTGCGGAAGTGCGCGAGGCGGTCGACTTCTGCCGCTACTACGCCGTGCTGGCCGAAAAGCAGTTCGGCGAGCCCGAGGTGCTGAAGGGTCCGGTTGGCGAGACCAACACGCTGGGCCTGGCGGGTCGCGGCGTCTTCGTCTGCATCAGCCCGTGGAACTTCCCGCTGGCCATCTTCACCGGCCAGATCGCCGCCGCCCTGGCGGCCGGCAACGCCGTGCTGGCCAAGCCGGCCGAGCAGACCCCGGTCATCGCCTACGAAGCGGTGAAGCTCTATCACGCCGCGGGCCTGGACCCGCGCCTGCTGGCTTTGCTGCCCGGCCGCGGCGAGACCGTCGGCGCGGCCCTGACCGCCCATGAGGGCCTCGACGGCGTCGCCTTCACCGGCGGCACCGACACGGCCTGGCGGATCAACCAGACGCTCGCCCAGCGCCAAGGTCCGATCGTGCCGTTCATCGCCGAGACCGGCGGCCTCAACGGCATGTTCGTCGACACCACCGCCCAGCGCGAGCAGGTGATCGACGACGTCATCGTCTCGGCCTTCGGTTCCGCCGGCCAGCGCTGCTCGGCCCTGCGCCTGCTGTTCCTGCCCACCGACACCGCCGACCACATCATCGAAGGCCTGAAAGGCGCCATGGACGCCCTGGTCGTGGCGGATCCGGCCGACGCGACCACCGACGTCGGCCCGGTGATCGACGCCGAGGCCAAGGACGCGCTCGAAAAGCACCTTGTCCGCCTCAAGCGCGAGGCCAAGGTGCTGCACGCCCTGGAAGCCCCGGCCGCCGGCACCTTCTTCGCCCCGGTGCTGGCCGAGATCCCGGCCGCCGACTTCCTCGAGCGCGAGGTGTTCGGCCCGATCCTGCACGTGGTGCGCTACAAGCCCGAGGACCTGGAAACGGTCGCCGGCGCCCTGGCGGCCCGCCGCTACGGCCTGACGCTCGGCGTGCACTCGCGCATCCAGGCCTTCGCCGACGAGGTGGTGCGCCTGGTTCCGGCCGGCAACGCCTATGTGAACCGATCGATGACCGGCGCGGTCGTGGGCGTGCAGCCGTTCGGCGGCGAGGGCCTGTCGGGCACCGGCCCCAAGGCCGGCGGCCCCCACGCCCTGCTGCGCTTCGCGGTCGAGCGCGCGCTCAGCGTCAACATCACCGCCCAGGGCGGCGATCCGACGCTGCTCAATCTCTGACCTTGACGACCCCGGCCATGGGCGAGACCCTTCGCCCATGGCCGACGGCTTCGACATCCACATCGACGAAGAGCGCGCTTTCCGGCTCGGGCCGATGGCGGCCATGTTGGACATGTCGCTCGTGGACTATGTGATGTCGCTGATCGACCGCGACATCGCCGCGTCGCCTTTCCGCGAGATCGATCCCGACCCCGCCATCGACGAAGCCATCGCCGACGCCGTAGAGGCCGGCGAAGAAGAGGCCATACCGTGGGAAGTCGTGCGCGATCGTCTGCTCGCGCGTCATAGCTCGACCGACCGCTAGAGCGGATCGACATTCGGCGTTTGAGACGAAAACCTCGTCCCCTCGGGTCGCGCCGCTGGCGCGGCCCGCCCAAGGGCATGCTTGGACAGGCTCAGGATGAGGTTTTTCAGCAGCCCCAGCCAGTAAATGGTCCTCATCCTGAGCTTGTCGAAGGACGAGGACCACGCACCGCGCCTGGAGCCGATCATACCTGGAGCAGCGGTAGACGGCGGCCCGCCGCCGTGCACAATCCCCGGTGTAGTTTCCCGGAGACCTTCCAGCCATGCGTTTCCTGCGATCCACTGCCCTCGCCGCCGCCCTGCTGGTCGCGCCCGCGGTCGCCAGCGCCCAGGTCGAGCCGATCGTCGGCGACTGGTACGGCACGCTGGCGGTGGGGCCGACCAAGCTGCCGCTGGTGTTCCACGTCAAGGCCGACGGCTCTGGCAGCGTCGACAGTCCGGCCCAGCAGGCCCTGGGCCTGCCCGCCACGGCCAGCTTCGCCGACGGCAAGGCCCGCCTGGTCCTGACCGTCCCGGCCGCCGTCTTCGAGGGCCAGCTGTCGGCCGACGGCAAGAGCCTGGCCGGCCAATGGCTGCAAGGCGGCGCCAGCCTGCCGCTGACCATGGGGCGCACCCCGCCCGTCGTCGTCCCGGCCAATCGCCCGCAGACGCCCAAGCCGCCGTTCCCCTATCGCGCCGAGGAGGTGTCGTACCTCAATCCGGCCTCGGGCCTGAAGCTGGCCGGCACCCTGACCCTGCCGCCGGGCCAGGGCCCCTTCCCGGTCGCCGTGCTGATCACCGGCTCGGGATCGCAGGACCGCGACGAGACCCTGTTCGAGCACAAG
Organism: Caulobacter sp. SRI_008; assembly: GCF_057586355.1. Lineage (NCBI taxonomy): Bacteria > Pseudomonadati > Pseudomonadota > Alphaproteobacteria > Caulobacterales > Caulobacteraceae > Caulobacter > Caulobacter sp. SRI_008. The sequence continues at coordinate 10,517 of NZ_JBYCZS010000004.1, read as the reverse complement.
CCGTTCCTGGTGCTGGCCGACGCCCTGACCCGCAAGGGCGTGGCCGTGCTGCGCGTCGACGACCGCAGCGTCGGCGGCTCGCAGGCGGGCGACCTGCGGACCGCAACCACCGCCGACTTCGCCACCGACGTCGAGGCGGGCGTGGCCTTCCTGCGCGGCCGCAAGGACATCGACCCGGCCCGCGTGGGCCTGATCGGCCACAGCGAAGGCGGGGTGATCGCCCCGATGGTGGCGGCCAAGGACCCGAAGATCGCCTTCGTCGTGCTGATGGCCGGCACCGGCCTGCCGGGCGGCGAGGTGCTGAAGACCCAGTCGCGCGACATCGCCCTGGCCAACGGCGTCCCGGCCGCCAAGGCCGAGGAGCAGGCCCAGCTGGTCGCCGCGGCCAACACCGTGGTGCTGGGCGAGGCCGATCCTAGCAAGGTCAAGCCACGCGTCGTGGCGCTGTTCGTCGAGAAGGGCGCGCCGGCCTCGATGGCCGAGATCCAGGGCCGGCTGTTCAGTTCGGCCTGGTACAAGGCGTTCCTGGCCCTCGATCCGGCGACCTATCTGCGCCAGGTGCGCGCGCCCGTCCTGGCGGTCAATGGCGAGAAGGACCTGCAGGTCTCGGCGGCTGAGAACCTGCCGGCGATCAAGGCGGCCCTGGCCGGCGACAAGGACGTGACGATCCTGGCCCTGCCGGGCTTGAACCACCTGTTCCAGACCGCCGGGACCGGCTCACCGCTGGAGTACGCGCAGATCGAGGAGACGATCGCGCCCTCGGCCCTGGCGACCATCGTCGACTGGACCGTGGCCCGCGCGGCCGCCCCGCCCCATCGGCACGCCGATTAACTTCATCAAATTTGCTTAATCGCTGGACCGGCCCCGAGGGCCTCCGCTAACGTCCCGGCAAATCAGAAGTGGGGAGACACCGGGAATGCTTTCGCGACGCGCGATCCTGGCCGCCGGTGCGGCGAGCCTGACGGCCGGTTCGGCCGCCGTTCCGACCCTGGCCGCGGCGCGCCCGGGCTTCGTGAAGGTCGAAAAGGGCCGCCTTTCCCTGGGCGGCAAGCCCTATCGCTTCGTCGGGGCCAATCTCTGGTACGGCGCCTGGCTGGGAGCCCCGGCCGCCTTCGGCGACCGCGCGCGCCTGACCCGCGAGCTCGACAAGCTGCAGGCGCTGGGCGTCACCAACCTGCGGGTCCTGGGCGCGGGCGAGCGCTCGCCGGCCAAGGTGGCGCTGGATCCCACCTTCCGCGGCCCCGGCGAGGACTACGACCAGGACCTGCTGAAGGGCCTGGACGTGCTGCTGGCCGAGATGGGCAAGCGCGGCATGAAGGCCGTCATCTACGTCAACAACTTCTGGGACTGGTCGGGCGGCATGCCGGCCTATCTGAACTGGACCGGCAACGGGACCTGGTTCCAGCAGGGCGACCCGGCCCACCCCTGGCCGCAGTTCGCCGACTATTCGGCCCGCTTCTATGCCGACGGCAAGGCCAACACCCTCTTCCGCCACTATGTGAAGGCCCTGGTCGGCCGCACCAGCACCGTCACCGGCAAGCCCTATCGCGACGATCCCACCATCATGGCCTGGCAGCTGGCCAACGAGCCCCGCCCGGCCGGCAGCGAAGAGTTCGGCAAGGTCAACCGCCCCGCCTACGACGCCTGGATCGACGGCACCGCCCGCTTCATCAAGAGCCTGGACGCCAACCATCTGGTGTCCAGCGGCAGCGAGGGCGACATGGGGTGCCTCGGCAGCGAGGCCTGCGTGGCCGAGAGCCACAAGACCCCGGCCATCGACTACCTGACCCTGCACGTCTGGCCCAACAACTGGGGCTGGATCTCGATGACCGACCAGCCCTCGACCTACGAGGCCGGCGAGGCCCGCTCGCGCGACTACATCCGCCGCCACATCGCGCTGGCCAAGCGGATGGGCAAGCCGCTGACCATCGAGGAGTTCGGCCTGATCCGCGACGAGCGCGCCTTCGCGCCCGGCTCGCCGGTCACCTTCCGCGACCGCTTCTACAAGATGGTGTTCAGCGAGGTCGAAGCCGACATCAAGGCCGGCGGCCCGATCGCCGGCGTCAACTTCTGGGCCTGGAACGGCGAGGGCCGCGCCCAGCATCCGGACGCCTGGTTCAAGAAGGGCGACCGCTCCTATGTCGGCGATCCGCCGCAGGAGGAGCAGGGCCTGTTCGGGATCTTCGACGCCGACGCCTCGACGGTGGCGCTCATCCGCGACCACGCCAAGGCGGTGAAGGCGATCAAGCGCGCCTAGACACGCTGAGGAAGCGGTAAGCGGATGCTCAACCCTTCCTTCAAAGCTTGGCCTGTAGGGTTCCCGACATAGCGAGCGTCGGGAACCCGAATGAGCACGGTCAATCCGAAGGACCACGACGACCGGGCGAGGCGACGCCGTCGCCTGGCGGCGCTGTGCGACACGCTGCTGGCCTCGCCCTCGCGGGTGAACGGCCTGGCAGCCCGGCTGGCCTTCTGTCTCGCCGTCTGCGCCGCCACCCTGCCCTATTCGCCCTGGATCCCGCCCCTGGCCTGGCTGGCGGTGATGGCGTCCCTGGCGATCGCCGAGCACCGAAACCTGCCGCCGGGCCGGACCCTGTTTTCCTGGCTGCAGAGCGCCGGCTACGCGGCCGCGGCCTTCTACCTGACCTTCTTCGAGACCGGCGCGGCCCAGACCTTCGGCGTCACCCTGTTCGGGGTGGTGATGTTCGAGATCGTGGTCCGCGACTACGCCCGGCCCCGACGCCTGGCGATCAACATGTCGCCGATGGTGGCGGCGATGCTGCTGGTGCAGACCGTGGCGGCCATCTTCCTGATCCGCGCCGACCAGCCCTGGCGGCTGGCCACGGTGCTGGCCACCTCCTACGTCGTGTTCCGCGCCCTGCGCACCGTGCAGGTCGACCTGGCCCGCGCCCGCGCCGAGCTGGCCGACGCCTCGGGCCGCGCCCAGGCCGACGCCCGCACCATCCGCGAGGCCCACCGCATCGCCCTGATGGCCGAGGCCATGGCCGGGGTCGGCCACTGGCGCGCCGACATCGCCAGCGGCGAGATCACCTGGTCGGAAGGCGTCTTCCGGATCTTCGGCCTGCCGCCGGCGCCCGTCGCCCCGGGGCTGACCGAGCAGCTGACCTTCTTCGACCTGTCCGAGCGCGACGCCCTGGAGACCCAGTTCCGTTCGGCCGCCGTCACCGGCGAGCCGTTCGAGACGAGCCTGCGGCTGACCCGCACCGACGGCGCGCTGCGCCACGTGGTCTGCCACGGCGCGGCCGAGCTTGGCCCCGACGGCCAGGTCGAGACCCTGTTCGGCGCGGTGATGGACGTCACCGAGGCCCACGTCAGGGAAGCCGCCCTGCTGGACGCCAAGCTACAGGCCGAAGCCGCCGCCGAGGCCAAGGCCGAGTTCCTGGCCAATATGAGCCACGAGATCCGCACGCCGCTGACGGCCATCAACGGCTTCACCGCCCTGCTGGGCGAGCTGGACGACCTGCCGCCGACGGCCGACGCCTATGTCCGCCGGGTCGACACCGCCGGCCAGGCCCTGCTGGCCGTGGTCAACGACATCCTCGACTTCTCCAAGCTGGAGGCCGGCCACGTCGCCCTCTCGCCCGCCCCTTTCGCGCTGGAGCCGTTCCTCGACGACCTGGCGGCGATGTTCGCCGAGCAGGCCCGGGCCAAGGGCCTGGCGCTGGTCGTCGAGATCGACCCCGACGCGCCGGCCGTGCTCAGCGCCGACGCCGGCCGCCTCAGCCAGATCGCCGTCAACCTGCTGGGCAATGCGGTGAAGTTCACCGAGGCCGGCGAGGTGCGGATCAGCGCCGCCTTCCGCGACGGCCTGCTGCACGTGGCGGTGTCCGACACCGGCTGCGGCGTGCCGGCCGACAAGCGCGAGCGCCTGTTCCAGCGCTTCTCTCAGGTGGACGGCTCGATCAGCCGCCGGCACGGCGGCACGGGTCTGGGCCTGTCGATCTGCAAGGGCCTGGTCGAGCTGATGGGCGGCGACATCGAGATGGTCCCGGCCGACGGCGGCGGCTCGGTGTTCCGCTTCCACGTCCGCGCCACGCCCGCCGACCTGGCGGCGAGCGACGCGCCGGCGCGAACGGCGACGAACGACGGCCCCGCCGCCCAGGTGCTGGTGGTCGACGACGTCGACGCCAACCGCGAGCTGGTGCGGGCCATGCTGCAGGCGATCGGCCACGAGGTGATCGAGGCGGCCAGCGGCGCCGAGGCCGTGCTGATGGCGTCGGACCGGCCGTTCGACCTGATCCTGATGGACCTGCAGATGCCGGGCATGGACGGCTTCGCCGCCGCCCGGGCGATCCGTGGACCGATCTCGGCCAATCGCCAGACGCCGATCATCGCGCTCAGCGCCGACGTCCTGCCCGAACATGTCGGAGCCACGGCGGCGGCGGGCATGAACGGCCACATCGGCAAGCCGATCTCGGCCATGGAGCTGATCGGCGCGGTCGAGCGCTGGTCGGGCGTGCGGCTCGACGCGGCGGAAGCGGAGTTGGCGGAGGCCTGAGGGCGGGCGGCGCTATCGCCGCGCAGCCGCCTTGGCCTTTTCGAACTTGGCGGCCCGACGCTTCAATTCCTGATCGGTTAGCCAATCCAGGAAGCGCGTGAGGACATTCTCCGCGCGGCGCGGATGGGCCTGATCGATGCTGCGCTGGAAGTCGTGGGCGTCGTCGATGGCCCGGCGGAGGATTTCTCGGTGGGCGGCTTCCACCGCATCGAACACCTGCCTTGACCTTTGCTGGGCCTCGGCTGGATCGAGGTCGGCGGATATCTGGGAAAAGTCCAGTTCGACCGTCTGCCCCTCCCGGTATTTGGCGGGCAGGTTGCGGATATCGAAGTCTCCGCGCGCGTCCTCGCCCTCACAGTTGTAGCCCGGCGTCAGGGCGTACCAGTAGGTCTGGGGCTGGGCGCCCTTCCAGCTGTGATAGATCTTCACGTCCTTGTGGCTGAGCACCAGCTTGCGTTTGTTCACGCCCATCGCGCCCTCCCCCGGCCTGGATCGCCAACAAGCGCGAAAACGGCGCCGGCCGCAACCCTGCCGCGCAAACGAAAACGCCGCCCCCGGGAGACCCGGAGACGGCGCTTTGATCGGCGAACCGGCGGAGCGGATCAGGGCTCCGAAAGCCCCGTGTCGCCCTCGTCGGTGAGGTTGAACTCGTACCAGACGCCGTTGAGGACGCCGAAGGCCAGGGCCAGGCCGAGGCCGAGGATCCAGGTGAAGTACCACATGCTCGTTCTCTCCTCTCAGTACAGGGCCGGGTCGGTCTTCAGGGCGGCGCTGCTCGTGCGGCCCCAGAGCACCCGGTAGACGAAGGCGGTGTAGGCCAGCACCACCGGCAACAGCAGCACCACCACGATCAGCATGGTGAACAGCGTGGAGTGGCTGGACGAGGCGTTCCAGACCAGGAAGCTGGAATGGGCGTCGACCGTGCTGGGCAGGATGAACGGGAACATCGACAGGCCGCTGGTGGCGATGATGCCGGCGGCCGAGGCCGAGGATCCGCCGAAGGCCAGGCCTTCCTGCCGCTTCAGCAGGCCGAAGGTCGCGAAGGCCGCACCGACGAAGCCAAGCACCGGGGCGATGACCATCCAGGGATAGCGGACGTAGTTGTCGAACCAGGCGCCCGGGGCCGCCACGGCCGTGGCGCGCAGCGGGTTGGAGGGTCCGGCCGGATCGACCACGCCCTCGACCCGGAAGCCGAGCTTGCTGGCCAGCAGGCCGCCGAGCGCGAACAGCACGATGCTGGCGACGCCCGCGACCAGGCCGAACTTGCGGGCGCGGTCGACGATCGGGCCCCGCTCGGCCTTCACCGACAGCCAGGCCGCGCCGTGCAGCACCAGCATGCTGGTCGACAGCAGGCCGCAGACCAGGGTGAACGGCGTGAAGAGTTCGAAGAACGAGCCGTGATAGGTGCTGCGCAGGTCGCTATCGAGCTTGATCGGCGCGCCTTGCAGCACGTTGCCGACGGCGACGCCGAACACCAGGGCCGGCACGAAGCCGCCGACGAACAGCGACCAGTCCCAGAACGAGCGCCACTTGGCCTCCGGCCGCTTGGACCGGTACTTGAAGCCGACGGGTCTGAGGATCATCGCCGACAGCACCAGGAACATGGCCAGGTAGAAGCCGGAGAAGGTGGCGCCGTAGACCATCGGCCAGGCGGCGAAGATCGCCGCCCCGCCGGTGATGAACCACACCTGGTTGCCTTCCCAGGTGGCGCCGATGGTGTTGATCACCGTGCGCCGCTCGTCGTCGTTGCGGCCGACAAAGGGCAGCAGGGCGGCCACGCCCATGTCGAAGCCGTCGGTCAGGGCGAAGGCGATCAGCAGCACGCCCAGCAGGCCCCACCAGATCAGGCGGAGGGTCGGATAGTCGAGGGGGAGTTCCATGATGCGAACCTCCTTAGGCGACGGCTTCGGCGACGACAGGCGCACCGGAGTCTGTTGGGAAGGCTTCCTGTTCGGCGAACGGACCCTTCTTGATGGTCTTCAGGATCAGCCCGACCTCGACCACCGCCAGGGCGCCGTAGAGCAGGGTGAAGCCGATGATGCTGGCCAGCAGCTGCGGCACGCTGAGGCTGGAGGGCGACAGGAAGGTGGGCAGCACCCCGTCCACGGCCCAGGGCTGACGCCCGACCTCGGCCAGAACCCAGCCCAGCTCCGTGGCGATCCACGGCAGCGGGATGGCCAGCACTGCCAGGCGCAGGAACCACTTGGTGTGATGCTTGCGCAGGGTGACCAGCACGAAGGCGGTGGCGAAGAGGGCGATCATCAGCAGGCCCGTGCCGGCCATGATGCGGAAGGCCCAGAACATCACCGGCACGTTGGGCACGGTGTCCCAGGCGGTCTTGGCGATCAGCTCCTTCGAGGCCGTGCGCGGGTCGGCGACATGGCGCTTGAGCAGCAGGGCGTAGCCGAGATCGCGACGGTTCAGCTCGAAGACGGCCCGGGCCTCGATGTCCTTCGGATTGGCCTTCAGCTTCTCCAGCGCGTCATAGGCGACGACGCCGTGCTCGATGCGGTCCTGCGCCGAGGCCACCAGTTCGAAGATGCCTTCGACCGGCTTGTCGATGCTGCGCGTGGCGATCAGGCCCAGCACATAGGGGATCTTGACCTCGGCGTGGGTCTTGCGGTCGGCGAGGCTGGGGATGCCGAAGGCGGTCAGGCCGGCCGGGGCGGGCTCGGTCTCCCACATGGCCTCCAGGGCCGCGAGCTTCATTTTCTGGTTGTCGGTGAGGGCGTAGCCGCTCTCGTCGCCAAGCACGACGACCGACAGGGCGGACGCCAGGCCAAAGGCGGCGGCGACGGTCATCGACCGCTTGGCCACGCCCGTCCACCGGCCCTTCAGCAGGTAGAAGGCCGAGACGCCGAGCACGAAGACGGCGGCGATGGTGTAGCCGGCGCTGACGGTGTGTACGAACTTGGCCTGGGCCACCGGGTTGAAGATCACCGCCTTGAAGTCGGTCACCTCCATCCGCATCGTGTCGGGATTGAAGGCCGCGCCGACCGGGTTCTGCATCCAGCCGTTGGCGATCAGGATCCACAGGGCCGACAGGTTGGTGCCCAGCGCCACCAGGAAGGTGACGAGCAGGTGGGTCACCGGCTTCAGCTTGTCCCAGCCGAAGAACATCAGCCCCACGAAGGTGGCCTCGAGGAAGAAGGCCATCAGGCCCTCGATGGCCAGCGGGGCGCCGAAGATGTCGCCCACATAGTGCGAGTAGTAGGCCCAGTTCATGCCGAACTGGAATTCCATGGTGACGCCGGTGGCGACCCCAAGGACGAAGTTGATGCCGAACAGGGTGCCCCAGAACTTGGTGACCGTGCGCCAGATCGGGCGCTTGGTCATGACGTAGACCGCCTCCATGATGAACAGCATGAAAGACAGCCCCAATGTCAGGGGCACGAAAAGGAAATGGTACAGGGCCGTGAGGGCGAACTGCAGGCGGGATAAATCGACGACGGCGGGATCCATGGGTAGCTCCGGGGTCGAACGGCGATCGGTCGCGCCGGACGAGCATCTCGCCTTAGGCGTGTCGGCGGAAGGGGTCTTTGATCCCGATCAAGGCCGCCCTCCGATGGAGCGCTAGACCCCGCTCATGACCGCCCGCTCCCCCGTCGAGACCGAGATCCTCACGCTCGCGCGCCCGTGGCTGCGCGGCTTGAACAAGATGACCGCGAACGGCGGCCGATCGGCGGTGCTGTGGCGGCTGGCCGACGTGGCCGGGGCGGCGGGTTTCGCCGCGGGCCTGGCCTTCGGCATCGACGCCCTGACGCGGAGCCTGAACGAGGCCCTGCCCTTCCTGGCGCTGGCCCTCGGCTCGGCCCTGGCGCGCGGGGCGATGGCGGCGCAGGCCGGCAAGGCGGGGGCGGAGGCCGCCGCCCAGGCCAAGGCCCACGCCCGTCGCGAGGCCGCCGCCTCGCTGCTGGCGCCCGGCGCGCCGCGCGGCGGGGCCGCCGTCACCGCCGTCATGGAAGGGGTCGAGGCCCTGGACGGCTATGTCTCGCGCTTTGCGCCCGCCCGCAGCGCCTCGGCGATCGCGCCGCTGCTGCTGATCGCCCTGACCGCGATCGCCAGCCCAGTCTGCGCCGGCATCCAGCTCTTCACCCTCTTGCCGTTCATCGCCGCCATGGCGCTGGCCGGCATGGCCGCCGCCGACGCCTCGCGCCGGCAGTTCCTGGCCCTGGAGCGGCTGTCCAGCCTGTTCCTCGACCGGGTGCGGACCCTGCCGGTGGTGCTGGCCTTCCAGGCCGAGGGGCGGGTGACGGCGGGGCTCGCGCAGGCGGCGCTGGACCTTTCCAAGCGCACCCAGGCGGTGCTGCGGGTGGCGTTCTTCTCGTCGGCGGCGCTGGAGTTCTTCGCCGCCCTGTCGGTGGCGCTGGTGGCGGTCTATTGCGGCTTCAACCTGCTGCGCCTGCTGCCCTTCCCGGTTCCGGAGACGCTGGACCTCAAGCGGGCCTTCTTCGCCCTGGCCCTGGCGCCCGAGGTCTACGCCCCGATGCGCAGGCTGGCCGCCGCCTATCACGACCGCCAGGCCGCCGAAGCCGCCGCCCTGACCCTGGCCCGCATGCCCACGCCCGCCCCGGCCGCCGCGCCGCTGGCCCTGACGAAGGCGCCGAACATCCGCTTCCAGGGCGTCGGCGTGACCTATGCCGGCGGCGAGGGCGCGGTGTTCGAAGGCCTCGACCTGATCGCGCCCGGCGGCACGATCACCGCCCTGCTCGGCCCCAGCGGCTGCGGCAAGACCACCGTGCTGAACCTGCTGACGGGCCTGGCCCCGCTCACCGCTGGCGAGGTGCGGGTCGGCGACGCGAAGCTGTCGGACGCCGGCTCCTTCGCCGCCAACCTGGCCTGGGCCGGGCAGTCGCCGCTGTTGCTGGCCGGTTCGCTGGCCGACAACCTGGCGCTTGCCCGCCCGGGCGCCTCCCACGAAGACCTGGAAGCCGCCGCCCGTCGCGCGGGCCTGTCCGACCTGCTGGACCGCCGGGGGGGCCTCGATGCGCCGCTCGACGAGCGCGGCGGCGGACTGTCGGGCGGCGAACGCCGGCGGCTGGGCATCGCCCGCGCCCTGCTGAAACCCGCACCGATCCTGCTGCTGGACGAGCCGACCGCCGATCTCGACGCCGCCGCCGAGGCCGCGATGATCGCCGCGATCAAGGAGGCCGCCGCCGGCCGCACGACCCTGATCGCCACCCATTCGGAGGCCCTGGCCGCCGTCGCCGACCAGGTGGTGCGCCTGTGAAGACCGCCAGCGCCCTCTCGAAACTCGTCGCCGAGCAGCGCCGCCGCCAGGCCAAACCGCTGATCCTGGCCGCCGCCTGCGCCGCCGTGGTTGGCGCGGCCTCGACCACTCTGCTCGGCCTGTCGGGCTGGTTCATCACCGGCGCGGCCCTGGCCGGAGCGGCGGGTCTGGCGACGGCCCAGGCCTTCAACGTGCTGCTGCCCAGCGCCATGATCCGCCTGCTGGCCATACTGCGCACCGGCGCCCGCTACGGCGAGCGGCTGCAGGGCCACGCCGCGGCGCTGGACGCCCTGGCCGCCATCCGCCCGCGCCTGTTCGCCGCCCTGGCCGCCGCCCCGCCGCGCGAGGCCCTGGCCGTCTCGCGCGGCGAGGCCGCCGCTCGCCTGGTGCAGGACGTCGACGCCGTCGAGACCCGCTTCGTGCGGCTGTCCGCCCCCTGGGGCGCGGCCGCCGGGGTCGGGCTGGCGGTGGCGCTGTCGGCGATCGCCGGGATCGGCCCCGCCGTCGCCATCGCCCTGGCCGTCGCCCTGCACCTGATCCTCGCCCGGCTTCTGACCCGCAGGCTCAGCGCCCCGGCCGGCGCGGCGATCCAGGCGGCGGCGGGCGAACTGAAGGAAGCCCTGGCCGCCTTCGCCGCCGCCGCGCCGGAGCTGAAGGTCTATGGCGTGCAAGGTCCCGCCCTCGACCGCATCGCGCAGCTGGGCGGCAGGCTCGACGCCCTGAAGGTGCGCGCCGTGCGGGCGCAGGGCGTGCTGGCCCTGTCGGAAG